>JBLMXE010000373.1:0-4392 GCA_050257615.1 Chlamydiota bacterium
CCTCCGCCAATCCCAACTTGCAGAACATTCCCATTCGCACCGAGCTGGGTCGAGAGATTCGCGCCGCCTTCGTCGCCGAAACCGGCAACCTGCTGCTGGCCGCTGACTACTCGCAGATCGAGCTCCGCCTGCTCGCCCATTTCTCCAGTGACCCGCTGCTCACCGAAGCCTTCCGCCGCGGCGACGACATTCACTCCCTCACCGCACAGGAGGTCTTCGGCGTGCCTCCTATGCTGATCACCCCCGAGCACCGCCGCCGTGCCAAGGCGGTGAACTTCGGCATCGTCTACGGACTTTCGCCCTTCGGCCTATCCCAGCAACTCGGAATCGAGAAAAGCGAGGCCAGGCAGTTCATTGACGCTTATTTCGAAAAATATAAGGGCGTGCGCCAGTACCTCGACAGCACGCTGGAAGAGGCGCGCCGCGAGCAGCGCGTGAAGACTCTGTTCGGACGTGTCCGTCCCATCCCCGATATCAACAGCAAGAACGCCAACATGCGCGGCTTTGCCGAGCGCACCGCCGTGAACACGCCGCTGCAGGGGACGGCTGCCGACCTGATCAAGCTGGCGATGATCTCCATTGACGAAGAACTGCGCCGGCGGAACCTAAAATCCCGCATGCTCCTGCAGGTGCACGATGAGCTGGTATTTGAGGTGCCGCTGGCGGAAGTGGAGACAATGCGCGAACTGGTGCGCGACAAGATGGAGAACGTGCACCCGCTCAGCGTGCCCCTGCTGGTAGAGATCGGCGTCGGTCCCAACTGGCGCGACCTGGATTAGCCCCGCAATTCAAAACCCACCACAGAGGCACAGAGAAGATCTATTTCATTGATGATTGAAGATTGAAGATTGAAGATTGACGATTTGAAGTCCTGGCGCCGTGCTCGACGGCGAATAGGTTTTTCAATCGTCAATCGAAAATCATCAATCCTCAATCAATGTGCCTCTGTGGTGAATGGCCTTCGGGGTTACACCGCCTCTTTGAGCTCGCTGCCGGGACGCAGGGCTCTCGATTGCACACCGTTCGCCGGCAAAAACACGGAAAACACCGTTCCGCTCCTGCCGGGACTCACCCGGCTGCGCAACCGGATCTTTCCCCCGTGCCGTTCCACGATGCCCTTCGACACCCACAAGCCTAATCCCGTTCCCACTTCTTTTTTTGTGGTGAAGAAAGGCTCAAAAATCCTGGGTCGGTGCACCGGCTCGATTCCGGATCCGGAATCCGCGATGGTGACTCGAACTCCCTGGGCTCCGGAACTATTGTATTCCCGCTGCTGCGAAACCCGCACCCGAATGGTTCCCTCCGTCGGCACCGCGTCTATGCTGTTGCTCAGCAAATTGGCGAACAACTGCCGCAACTCCCCGGGCACGGCCACAATCTCCGGATCGCCTTCCACTTCCATCCGCAGGTCAATGCGCTTGTTGGTGATCCGGGGAGAGAACACCGTGCGCAACTGCGAAATGATGGGCGCCACATGCACGCTGGTGGCCGCCGTCTTCTCCCGGTAAAAACCCAGCGCCTGCCTGGTCAACTGGGAAACCCGGTCCAGTTCCTCTTCCGCGGCCTGCAGGTACTCCCTCACATTATCCGGCAAGCCGCCCTGATTCTTGGCCAGGTACACCAGATTGACCACAGACTCCAGGGGGTTGTTAATTTCGTGCGCCACCGTGGCCGCCAGCCGGCCGGTGGTCGCCAGTTTATCGCTCATGCGCAGGGCGTCTTCTGTCTTCTTGCGCTGCGTGATGTCGCGCGCGATCTTGGCGGCCCCCACCACCCGCCCGCTTTCATTCTTCACCGGCGAAATAGTCAGGGAGACTTCAATGCGCTCCCCGCTCTTGGTGACGCGCACGGTTTCGAAGTGTTCAATGCGCTCGCCACGCCGCAGCTTTTCCAGAATTCGAACTTCGTCCGGGTGCAGTTCCGGCGGGATAATCGTGGTGATCGGCCGCCCAATCATTTCCGCCGCCTTATAACCGAACATCCGCTCCGCCGCCGCATTCCAGCTGGTTACAATGCCGTTCAAATCTTTGCTGACAATGGCGTCATCGGACGATGACACGATGGCCGCCAGCTTCAGGTGCGCACTTTCCTCCACTTTGCGGCTGGTCGTATCGGTACACGCCCCTACCAGATACTCCGGCTTGCCATTCCTGAACACCATTTTGCCGCGATCGTACAGCCAGCGAGTGCTTCCATCCGGCAGTACGATCCGGTACTCCAGCTCGAAATCAGCCCCCTGCCGGCTGCGCTCCATAGCGGCCAAAATCTCGGCAACATCGTCCGGGTGCACATGCTGGAGAACATCCTCGGTCGTTTGCACCGGCGCGGCGGCAGCCAGCCCATATAGCCTCTTCAGGTTTTCGTCAAATTCCAGAAACTCCCCGCGGTCCGGGATCCAAAGATATGTGCCCGTGTTGGAAGCCGCCAGCGCGGCGCGCAGCCGCTCTTCGCTCTTGCGCAATGCTTCTTCCGCGCGCTGCTGCGACGTGATATCGGTGTTCGTGCCGAACCAGCGCGCCACCCTGCCCTCGGCATCGCGCACCGGCACGATGCGCGTAAGGAAGGGCCGAAACACTCCGTCGGCTCCGCGCAACGGAAACACCATCTCGAAGGGCTCGCCGCTCTGGATCGAGGCCTGCCAGCGCTCCATCACTTTGGGCAGCATTTCCGGATCATGCACCGCCTGCCAGCCCCAGCCCATCATCTGCTCCGGAGTGGTGCCGGTGTAGTCGTACCAGCGCTGGTTGTACCAATAGATATAGCCGTCGGGATTGGCCATCCAGTCCAGCTGTGGGATGGACTCGGCCATCGTGCGGAACTCCTGCTCGCTCCGCTCCAATTCAGCACCCTGTGCCGGCCCTTGTTTGGCCGGAACTTCCCCTCCGTTTGTGCTGCTTATCGCCATGCTGATGTGCGCTTTGGGACGAGCGAGTCCTCACGCAAGATCTGTTGGGACGGTCTCCCCAACCATTCGAACCCCAGGGCTGACCGCCAGTAAGATTCCCCAAGACAGCTTGCGAGTTGCTTATCGCCTCCTCGCGGGCCTCAAACCGCCTCACCGTCGTAGATACTTCCCCAGGCAGCGCGGGCACGGCGTGTAGCCCCGTTTGGCTGCTTCTTGCGCGCTTATCATCTCCGCCTTGCCATGAATGTAGCGGCAGGAGGGGTCATGAAACAGCCTGCCCTGTGGTGTAACCGCGACCTCCCGCGCGGGCAAATGAGCGGCCGGCATACTGTGCTCTGAGAGCAGAGTTGCCGTTCCCCGCCGCGAGTAGCCGTAACTGCCCAGCGCCGCGATTACTCCCGCGGTCAGCAGCACGGCCATCCACACCCGCATGCTCATAAGTACCCTTCCGGCAAGAGGTCTCGCTTAAATATTCGTGACTGCCTGGGTAACAGCTCCTACTCCGTGTTCCTGTGCGATAAGTACTCCGGCTCGCGTTTCCACCCCGTCAGCATGGATGTGAAGTTAGACCAGCCATGCAGCGCCACCATGACCAGGTGCCCGGGGATAAACGCCAGAAATCCACACATGGCCAGAAAATGCCAGACGCGCGCCAGATGATAGCCGCCCATGGGCCACGCCAGCCAGGAAAATTGCACGGGTTTGTAAAGCACCAGCCCGGTCAGCAACGAGGCCACGCCGCACAGCACCGTTGCCGTGTAGGCCAGTTTCTGCAGCGGATTATATTGCTGCGTCACCGCCGGCTTGGGGCCAAACAGGAAGTAGTGGCGTGCCATCGGCCACACTCCCTTCACATCGCGCGGCGTAAACAGCACCGTCTTGTAGTGGCCGCTAATCAACTGATACGCGAGGTACAGTACCCCACTGCCCGCAAACAGCCACATGAAAGTGAAATGCCACTGCAGCGCTCCCCCCAGCCAGCCTCCCAGGGTCAGCGCCTGCGGTATGTTGATCAGGTCGCGCTCGGGGATTTTCTGCCCAAAGCTGGGAAAGGCGCTGAAGATGCGCAACCCACTGGTGGCCAGAACAAACACTGCCGCCGCATTCAGCCAGTGCGTGAAGCGAATGGCCCAAGGATGCTCATAGGCCGCCGTCACCAGCTTAAGGGGCTCCTCCTGCGGTTTGCCTTCCTGCTCCCCGGGTTGCGCTCCGCTCGCCATGCTTCTCCTAAAGCCCTGCGTACCAGCTGTAGCCCTGGTCTTCCCAATAGCCGCGCTGGGCTCCCAAAACATTCGTCACCGTCAGTTTCGTCAGGTACTTGGCCGACTTATAGCCCAGCTTGGTAGGGAGGCTCAGCCGCAGCGGCGCGCCATGTCCACGATCGAGCGGCTTGTCATACATTTCGTAACACAGCAGCGACTGCGGATGCAGCGCGGTCGCCATGTCCAGCGATTCGTAATAGTCGTCGGCGCACTCCACGGTTAAGA
>JBLMXE010000374.1:0-10011 GCA_050257615.1 Chlamydiota bacterium
GTGAGGAAGGCCACGTAATCGCCGACATGGCCGCTGTGTATCTTTCGCAAGCCGCGCACTGTCATTGCCACCGGCCGCGTCAGAGCATGCTTACTGGGCCAATAACGGGAGAGTGACAGGAACCCCAGCCCTAGAGCTGCAGCGGTTGCGCTCAGCGACCAGACCAGTCCTTTGCTCAAGGGCGCGCGCTCTTCGGGCGCAGGTGCCACCGGAATCCAAGTGTGGTCGAGCACGCGCGCCCGGTAACCGACGCGGTCCTGCATAACGACGGCGGCAGTGCGGGCTGCGCGTGTGACGCCGGGCGTCAGGCCAATGGCAATGGCGAGCAGCACCAGGGCTGCCGCTGGTATAAACATCACACCGGGAATACCATGTGAAACCTGTGTGGTCTCGCGCTCTTCTTTGATTTTCTTAGCGCCGGCGGTCTCGGCTTCTTCCTTCTTGCCCATGCCCTGAAACACCCGTCCCCACACACGCACCACCGCGCCCGCCGTGAGCACGGCAGAGATGAAAAAAACAGCGTGCAACCAGCCCTGCCCAATACCTTCCGCGGCATCCAGAATTGCCGTTTCGCCGCGGAAGGTGGCAAAGCCCGGCATGGAGGCCAGCCCCAGTCCAGCAAGAAGAAAGACCATGCCGGTGACGCGCAATTCTCGTCCCCGCCCATGCAGTTCCAGTTCGTCCACGCTGCCGTAGCGGTGCAGCAGAAGTCCCGCCAGCAGGAACAAGGCTGCTTTCACTAAGCCGTGCCCGATTACGTAGAGAGCAACCCCAGCCAGAGCTCCCGCCTTGAGCACACCGAAGCCGATGGTCAGCAACCCGACATGACTGACCGTCGAGAATGCCAGCAGGCGCTTGATATGCCGCTGCCCAAAGCACATGACCGCGCCCACCACCGCGGTCAGGGCGCCCACCGTCAGCAGCAAGGCGCGGACGTCCCCCCGATGGGCCGCAAAGGGGCCATCAAAAACGGTCCAATAAACGCGCAGCACGGCGTAGATGCCCAGCTCGACCATGATGCCGGAAAACAGCACGCACACGGGCGTGGGCGCCACCGCGTGCGCATCCGCCAGCCAGAAATGAAAGGGAACCACCGCCGCTTTAACAAAGAATCCGGCCATGATGAACACGAACGCGGTGATCACCAGCCCATCCAGATTGCCTCCCAGGGTGCGCCCGATCTGCGCCATGTTGAGGGCGCCGGTGCGCCCGTAGAGCAGCCCGATGCCGCTGAGCACCAGAAACGCACCTACCGTGTTGGTGATGGCGAAGTTCAGGGCTCCCTGCATGGACTCCGGCTCTTCCACCTTGTAGCCGCAGAGCGCGAAGGCAGAAGCGCTCATCAGCTCAAAGAACACGAACAGGTTAAACAGGTCGCCGGTCAGCGTGAATCCGCACATGGCGCCCAGAAAACCCAGCATGAGCACGTGGAACAGAGTGCCGACGGTATCGAAGTAATGCAGCGAAAAGATAAGCGCCGCCAGCACCAGCAAGCAGGTAAACGCCGCCGCCGCTGCGCCTATGGGATCAATGACGAAGGAAATCCCCAAAGCGACCCCGGCGCGCGGCGTCCAGCCCCCGAACCAGTGGATCACCGGCTGCCTGCTGGCCCGCAGCAGTAAATCTCCGCAGATGCCGCCGGTGCTCACCGTGGCCAGAATAGTCAGCGTCTCCGACCATCGCCGCAACAGATGCCTATTTAGCGCAGCAAGAATCGCCGCCACCGAGAGCGGAATCACAACCGGCAGCGGAGCCAGGACGGACATTCAGCCTTCCAGCGCCTTCAATTTGTCGGGATCGAGCGTGTTGGCGCGCTTCTGCAACTGCAGCGCCAGGGCGAGCAGCAGGGCTACAACGGTGGCTTCCACCACGATATCGGTAAGCATGAGCGCCTGCACCACCGGATCAACCGCCGGCGTGCCCACCGGCACTCCCGCAAACACCGGAGCGGTACCCCCGACGCGGTACCCGATGGACAGCAGCAGCACGTAGGTGGAGGACTGCAGTACCGCCAGGCAGATCACCAGATGCACGAAGTTGCGGCTGGTAACAATTCCGTACAGACCGATCACGAACAGCCACGCCGCCACGACATAGGGAAAGAAACTCACTTGCCCCCTCGCAGGCGAATTTCGAGTGTCTGTTCCAAAAAGGCGTAAAGCAGCAGCACAAAGCCAGCAGCCACCTCCAGCCCCGTGGCGAGATTTATCAAGGCGATAGTCCCGCCGGAATTGACCGCCCCGGTTGTGCCCAGGGGGGCGACGTTGCGCAGGTAAGCACCGCCCAGAATCAGCCCGGCAAGGCCGATCGCCAGATAGGCGCCCGCGCCGAGTGCCTCGCCTACCTCCACCAGCGTGTGTGAGGTGATCTGCTTAAACTTTTTCAAGTCGCCGGCCAGATACACCAGCAGCGGCGCGGTGGCCAGGATCACCCCGCCCTGGAAACCGCCTCCCGGGGTGAGCTGTCCGTGGGTCACGATGTATAACCCGAACACCACCAAAGGCCCCACCAGACCCAGCGTAAGAACGCGGGTGGCGCCACTAGATTCGGGCGCCTGACGTTCCGGGCTTTGATCGGCAAGGCTCTCGTCCTTCCGCTCGCTTTTTTCTTCTGCGCGCTGGCGGCGCAGCAGGACAGTTCCGCCGATCACCGACATGAAGAGGATGAATTCCTCGCCCAGCGTATCGAAGCCACGATAGTCGAAGTTCACCGCGGTCACGACATCGGTGACATGGCGTTCGTAAGTTGCTACCCGGTTGAGCACATCCCCATACGGACCGCGGTAATGCCCCACCGGCGGCAGCCCCTTCAAACCCCACAGGTAGACGCCGGCGAAAGCAGGCGCCGACAAAAGAAAAAAGATCATCCGAGCGCGGCGCTTCATGCAGCTCTCTTCTCCTTATGCCGCTCCTGTTCTTCTTCTTCGTGGCGCCGGATCTTGGTCAGGGCCAGCAGGATCATCAGGGGCAGCGCGACCGCACCAATCACGATCTGCGACAAGGCCACGTCGGGCGCCTGAAAAACGAAAAACATCAGCGCCATGATGAGCCCATAGAAGCTGATGCCGATGGCCTGCTTGGCCGGCTCGCGCGTCAGCACGACAGCCGTGGCCGTGACCGCCACAAAGCTCAGGATGGTGAATTGCAGAAACAGCATGTGTGCCGGCCTATTTGCCCTTGTGCCGCTTTGTAATCTGCTCCAGACCTTCGATCGTTTCTCCCTCAGCCGGCTGCCAGTGGCCCAACTCCCGCACGCGGGCCGCCCGCGCGGTGGCGTGAGCCAGGACCGCATTGGTTAGAAACAGCACCAGCACGATCAGGCTCATCTTGATGGCGGCCTGTCCCCACCCTTCCTGTATCAGGACTGCGATCAGGACTGCGGCTGCAGAAATCGTGCTGACCGGCGCCATGAAGTGCAGGCGCTCATAACAATTCTTCATCACCGCGATTCCCACGCAGCAGAGCAGGGCGGTAAAAATGCCCACGGCCAGCGCCGACGCCACAGCAATGCTTGCGCTGCTCACAACCACCTTTCCAGAAAGCGAACGAATACCAGGCCGCCTCCGAAGCTGAGCAGCGCCAGCGTCAATGCCAGATCGAACATGCCGGGCCGATGAAAACCTTCGGCCAGCAAGACCAGCGCTAACACCTCAACCATGGCCGCCATCTCCAGGCCGGCGAGACGGTTCACCACATCGCCACGAAAGACGGCGATTCCCGCGGGCGCCAGGCCGAACAGCAGCACGGTTGCGCCCAACAGCCATAGGTTCATGACTTCGTCCCCAGGCGGCGTGCAATTTTTGGGGTGGCGCCAGGCGTAATCTGGTGCAGCAGCAGGAAGCCGCGCTCGCGATCTATGCCGACCACGATGGTGTCAGGAGAAACGGTGACTGCAGTGATGGCGATAGCGCGCCGTGCCTCCGACTTGCTGTCTGTGCCGCCGGCGTGGAACGGCACCACCCGAAACTGCGCCTCCGACTTCTTCCCCGTCACCCGCTTGGCCAGAGCCCGCAGGACGGCGGCAGAACCGCTGAGCACGTACCACGGCTCCCAGAGAAACAGCGCCAGCCACCGCGGGCGCGGCCGGAACTTTGCCAGGCGCCTGGCCTTGACTATGCCGTCTGCCATTGCCCCCAGCGCCGCCGCGCACACTCCCGCCGCCAGCTCGGCTCTTTGCGTCTGGCTCACAAACAGCAGCCAGATGGCGAGCAGAAATAGAAACTCCAGACTGGAAAACGTGATTGCCTTGAGGCCCCGATCCGGCACTCCGACCGCCTTCTTCGTGCGACTGCGCCCCGCTCTCAACTAGAGATCAGAGTTGCCGGGCAGGTTGCCCGCGGCTACGCAGGCCTCCGCAAGCAACTTCAAGCCGGCGCCGAGGGACGTGGATTAACGCGGATAAGGCAGGTCCGGGGAACTCCTTCTTCCAACCTGGCAGTGCTCAACGGCCTGCAGCCGCAGAGCTGGCCGCCTTGGGCGCCTCGTTCAGCACCAGCCAGTACAAGCCCAGTTGCTTGGTAGCCTCCATGAACTGCACAAAGTCTACCGGCTTGCAAACGTAGCTGTTGGCGCCCAATTTGTAGCTGGTCACCACGTCTCCTTCTTCGTCGGAGGAAGTCAGCACCACGACCGGAACCAGCTTAGTCCTGGGATTCTCCCGCAGGCGGCGCAACACTTCCAGGCCGTCCACTTTGGGCAGCTTGAGATCGAGCAGAATGAGCTGTGGTACCGGAATAGGCGGCCGGCCCTCTGCCCCAAACAGCAGTTCCAGCGCCTCGGCACCGTCGTGGGCCACCATGATTTCGTTCATCACGTGCGCTTTCTTGAGCGCGCGGATGGTGAGCGCTTCATGGTCCGGATTGTCTTCTACCAGCAGGATACTCGTATTTAGCATTTCTACTCCTAACTAAGAAATTCGCCCTTACTCCAGCGTGAAATAAAAAGTGGCTCCTTTACCCACCGCGCCTTCCGCCCACACTTGTCCGCCGTGGCGCTTGATAACGCGTTTGACCGTGGCCAGGCCGATGCCGGTGCCATCGAACTGCTCCTTGGCGTGCAGCCGCTGGAAGGGCGTGAACAGTTTGTCGACGTAGGTCATGTCGAAACCGATGCCGTTATCACGTACGTAGTAGGCAGTTTTGCCGTCTTTTTGTATACTGCCGAACTCGATTCGTGGCTCTGTGGTTCGGGCGGTAAATTTCCATGCGTTCTGCAAAAGATTCTGCAGGAGCACCCCCAGCAGGCGCCGGTCGCCAAGCGCTTGCAGTCCATTTTCCACCTGGAAATGCACCTGCCGCGCGGGCTCGCCCTTTTGGATCAGGGCGGCAGTGGTGAGCGCCAGTATGCTTAAGTCCACGGATTCGCGCCGCAGTTCGCCGCGCATCACCCGCGATAGCTGTAATAAGGCGTCAATCAGCTGGCCCATGTTCTGGCTGGCGTTACGAATGCGCCGCAACGAGTCCTGTCCCTCGGCATTTACCTTGTCGCTGTAATCCTCCAGCAGAATCTGGCTGAAACCGTCAATGCTGCGCAGCGGCGCCCGCAGGTCGTGCGACACCGAGTAGCTGAACGCCTCCAGTTCGGCCACGCTGTTTTCCAGCTCCAGCGTGCGTTGGCGCAGGCTGTCTTCCAGCCGTTTGCGTTCGGTGATGTCGCGGGCAGCGGCAAACACGCCCGCCACTTCGCCCGCATCATTGCGGAAAATAGTGGCATTGTATAAGACCTCTGTCACCCCCCCGCTGCGAGGCCGGATGGCTAAGGGATAGTCTTCCACCAACCCGTCGCGGAACACCTGCTGGTAACCAGCCCGCGCGTTATCTGGTTCGGTGAAATAAGTGGCGAAATCGCTGCCGATCAACTCCTGGCGGGAGAAGCCGGTGGCCGCTTCGGTGGCCGCATTCACGTCGGTGATCTTGCCGTCGGCGGCGATGGTGACCAGGGGGTCCAGGCTGGCTTCGATCAGCGAGCGGGTATAGGCCTGGCCGGCGCGCAGCTGCTCTTCCAGGTGCTTGCGCTCGCTGATGTCGCGATTGATTTCCAGGACGTTAGTGGGTGTGCCATGGTGGTCGCGCTGCAGCGACCAGCGGCTGGCCACCACAATCCTCCTGCCGTCGCGGGTGAGGTGTTTGAGTTCACCCTCCCACTCGCCTTGCTGCTGCACCGCGGTTCGTATTTCCGGCAAAGGCACGGGGAACTCGGTATGCAGGAGTTCCGTGGCTACACGGCCTGAAGCTTCCTTGGCGCTCCAGCCGTAGGTTTCTTCTGCGCCGCGATTCCAGAACGTGATGCGGTTCTGCAGGTCGCGCACTACGATGGCATCGTGGGCCAGGTTGAGGAGCACCGCTTGCTTGCGCAATTCATCTTCTATCTGTTTGCGCTCATGGATATCGGTGCAGATGCCTACCCACTCACGGATACTGCCGTCGTCCTCGAGCACGGAAACGCCGCGAATGGCAAAGTGACGGTACTGTCCATCGGCGCGCCGGATACGATATTCGGTTTCGTACAGGGCCCGCGCTTCCAGCGCCCGCGACCAGGTTGCTGCCGTACTCTCACGATCCTCGGGATGGATGGCATTCAGCCACCCCCAGCCGCGTACCTGCTCCAGGGTCTGGCCCGTGTACTCACGCCACATGGGCATGTCTTCCACCAGACCGTCTGGCGGAGTGGTCCACACCACTTGGGCGGTAGCGGTCAGCAAGGCTCGGTAGCGCTCCTCGCTCCAGCGCAGGGCCTGTTCTGTTTTCTTGCGGTCGCTGATGTCGCGCGCGGCAGCAAACACGCCGATCACAGCGCCTGCCTGGTCGTGGTAAACCGAGGCATTGTAGAGGACCGGAAGAATGCGTCCATCACGGTGCTGAATCGCCAGCTCGTAGTCGCGGACGCTTCCCTCACGGAAAACCTGCTGATAGCCGGCCCGCGCCTTCTCCGGTGCAGTGAAGTAATCGCAGAAGTCGGTCCCGATCAGTTCCTGGCGTAAGAAGCCGGTGGCCGCTTCCGTGGCCGCGTTCACATCCGTAATCTTGCCCTCGGGAGAAATGGTGACCAGGGGATCGAGACTGGCTTCGATAAGGGAACGGGTATAGGACTGGGTGCCTCGCAGCTCCTGTTCCGCGCGCTCCACGGAATGCATCTGGACCTGCAGCACGCTGTTCAGCTGGCGCAATTGCCGGGCGCGCTCGCGCGTGCTCCGCAGCAGGTGCAGCACCAGGTAGAGCAGCGCTGCCTGGACTAATCCTACTGCCAGAGCCAATGTATCCAGGGACTGACGGGGATGCAGCACGTGCAGGGCGTGCCAGAGGGCAATTGAGCCTGCGGCCACGATCAGGCTTCCCAACAGAGATGACCAGGGGGGCAGGGCAGCCGAATCGGCCGCGTACTGGCGCCAGGCAGCGGCAATTATCCCCGCTCCGAGGGCGGCCATCAGGGCCGCGGTCGGCGCCGCCATGGGAGTAAATCGCCCCCAGCCATAAGCGGTGGGAATGTCCGCCAGGTATCCAATAAATCCCACCAGCCCCAGGGCTGCCACTAGCCCGGCGGCAAACGCTTGCAGGCTGTTGCGCCACCCGCTCTTGTCCTTTCCGGTCAGCAACAAGGCGCCGCCCAGGAGCATGAAGCACGCCGCGGTATTGGGCGCCATGCGTGGCCCAATCGAAGATGCGACCCAGCCGGCATGGAAGAACAGACCGTCAATGCCCAGGCTGACGTTGAACAGATACTCGCAGAAGGTGAGCAGTCCAAGCGCAGCCATCGGCGCCGCCACTACCCGCGCCCAACCGATTCTGCCCTGCGCCAGCAGCAATAAAGCAGCCCCACCGAAAACCAAGCAGAGCCCGGCGTTATAGCGCACCGGCACAGAGTCAAATAAGAGAGCTGCAGAAGAAACGATCTGTCCCGTGTGCCAGCCGATTACAACCAGCGCGCCTGCCACGAGGCCGAGTGCGCCAGAAAGCATCATCGCCACCCCGGGCCAGCGCGTCGGCCCGGGCGAAGACTCCGGAACCGCGCTCTCTCGAAGGGCTGGCGGCGGCGGAATGAGACGAGGACCCGGCGCGCTGCTCTGTTCGCCAGCTACACGTCGTGGCACAGCCATATTCAGTCCTTTTTGGGCACGCTGCTCCCGCCCGCCCATCCCGCCCGCATTTGTTGCCGCGCCAGCTGGAGCTCCTGCTCGACTTGTCTGCGCTCTTTCAGTCCCTGCAGGCACGACTGCAGCCGTGCCGCCTCCGCTTGGCTGCTTAGGAATTTCTCCGGCGGCAGGTAGTAAAAGTTGTCGAACAGGTCGGTGCCCACCCCGGTTACGGGATGAGTGAGCAGCACGTCGAGCAGCACCTTGGGGCTGGTCTTGTGCAGGTCGTACTGGCAGAGCACGATTACCGGGCTGCCCGGCACCACCTCGTTTAGTCGCGCCTCGTACTCCATGAAGCGCTCCGTCCCGGGATAACCGCGTTCCGCCCAGGTGGTTTCGCCGGTTACACGCATGATGGCGTAGCCTTCGGCCTGGGCGCGCGCCAGCTCCTCCTTCCAGAACTCCAGCATCTCCTCCGGGCGGAACACTTGATGGCGCAGATAAGCCTGGCTGGCGGGAATCAGGACCAGTTGTCCGCTGCGCAGATAAGGCGCCGGATCCAGGCCATCATCGCGCAGGTAAGCCTGGATGGTCTCCTCCGGCGTGGCCTCATACACGTAGAGCACCTTCTGGCGGCGCTCCAGGCCGTCGCGCAGGAAGCGCGTCAGCACCTGGCGGTGCTCCTCGGGGGTGCGGAAGATGCAGCACAGGTGTTCGCCCGGCTGCAGATCGGAAAGCGTGCGAAAGGAATAACGATGGCCAATGCCGGCTTTCTTGCCGGCGCTCTTTGCGGCCTGCTCAGCCGTTAGTTTCACCATGATGGCCTCCTCGGACGGAAGCGGGCGCTTCCGGCTGCTTGTCGCCTTCCAGAACTTCGCGGATCTTGCCGGCCAACGCCTTCAGGGTGAATGGCTTCTGCATAAAGCAGCTGCCCAGCTCCGCCAGCCCATGTTGCAGGATCGTGTTCTCGGCATAGCCAGAGACATAGAGCACCTTCAGCCCCGGGCGCTGCTCCACCAGTCGGTCCCCTAGTTCGTTGCCGCTCATCCCGGGCATGACCACGTCAGTCACCAGGATGTGAATCTCCCGCCCGCAGCTGGCCGCCAGCTCCAGCGCGGCCGGACCGTTCGCCGCCGCCAGCACGGTGTAACCCTGTCCCTCCAGGTATTCCCGTTCCGACTCCCGCACCGCCTCCTCGTCTTCCACCAGGAGCACGGTTTCCTGGCCGCGCAGCTGCTCTGCGGTGCGCGCTGCGGGCTCGGGTCTGGAAGCGGAAACTGTGGCTCGAGGCAGGAAAATCTTGAACGTCGTGCCCGTTCCCTTCTCGCTATACACCGTGGCATGCCCACCGCTTTGCTTCACGATGCCGTAGACCGTAGCCAGTCCCAGCCCTGTGCCTTTGCCCTTCTCCTTGGTGGTGAAGAAGGGCTCGAAGATGTGGGGCAGAATGGCGGGATCAATGCCGCTGCCCGCGTCGCTGACGGCAAGCAGGATGTGCTCGCCGGCAGCGGCCTCGGGATGTAAGCGGCAGTAGGCTTCGTCCAGTTCTACGTTGCGCGTCTCGATGCTCATCTGCCCGCCATGCGGCATGGCGTCGCGCGCGTTGGTGGCCAGGTTCATCACAATCTGCTCCAGTTGCACCGGGTCCGCCTTGACCGGCCACAGCTCCGGAGCCAGGTGCAGGGACAACTGGATGTCCTCCCCGATCAGGCGGGGCAGGGTCTTGCAGAACTCCTGCAACACGCTGTTGAGCTCGAGCACGCACAAACTCTGCACCTGCTTGCGGCTGAAGGTGAGCAGCTGGCGGGTGAGGCTGGCGGCACGCCGCGCTGCTTTGCGGATTTCCTCGCCATGGTGGCGCAAGGCGCTGCCGGGCTCGAGCGCGTCCAGCAGGAGCTCGGCGTAGCTGCTGATCACCATCAGCAGATTGTTGAAGTCGTGGGC
>JBLMXE010000375.1:0-3422 GCA_050257615.1 Chlamydiota bacterium
TATCGCCTGGGCAACGCCGACCTGGTGGACGGCATGTACCGCGACGGCTTCTTCTGCCCGCTGGCCAAAATGGTGATGGGCGAGACTGCCGAAGTCCTAGCCGAGCAGTACGCAATTCCCCGCGAGGAGCAGGACCAGTACGCGCTGTGTTCGCAGACCCGGGCGGCGGCCGCGGTCAACTCTGCGCGCTTCCGCGACGAAATCGTCCCCGTAAAAATTGAGACCAGGAAGGGCACGCAACTTTTCGAACGCGATGAACACCTGTTCCCTGACGCCAGCCTGGAAAAAATGGCCAGGCTGGCGCCGGTATTCTCCAAAACCGGGACCATTACGGCAGGCAACTCTTCCGGCATCACCGATGGAGCTGCCGCCCTGGTGCTGGCGGGCGAAAGTTTCGTTAAGCGTAACAATCTGAAGCCGCTGGCCCGCATAGTGGCCGCCAGTTCCGCCGGCGTGGACCCGCGTACCATGGGCATCGGCCCGGTTCCCGCCATGCGCAAGCTAAAGGAGAAAACCGGCCTGGGGGTCAATGATTTCGGGATTATAGAACTGAACGAGGCCTTCGCCGCCCAGGTGCTGGCCTGCGACCGCGAGTTGCACTTCGACCGCAACCGCCTGAATGTAAACGGCGGCGCCATCGCGCTTGGACATCCCATCGGCTGCACCGGCGCCCGCATCACTGTCACCCTGCTGCACGAAATGCTGAAGCGCAAAGCCCGGCTGGGCGCTGCCACTCTCTGCGTCAGCGGCGGCATGGGCATGGCCCTGGCCCTGGAAAATGCCGTTTGAACGGCTTCCCGCGCTGCTCATCTTCTGATATGCTCCCGTGGCCTTCCAGCTGGGAGGGATCGCGGTACCGGGCCTTTGTTCCATTTTGACAAGGAGAGACCACATGCCTGCCACTCGGCTTTCCATCTTACGATTTGCGTTCTGCGTTGTTCTGCTCTCGCTTCTTACTCTTAGCGGGTTTGCCCAGGAGTTCTCTGCCGACTTTGTCAATATCGGCAAGGATCGCTCCCATTCCGGTCCCTCCAAGATTTTCGTGGGCAAAGACAAGATGCGCATCGAGACCAACGAGGGCGGTGAATTCGGCATGGGGGCGGCGATTATGGACTTCGCCGACAACAAGACGATTATTCTGGTTCCAGCGCAGAAAATGTACATGGAATCCATGCCGCAAATGAAAATGCAGAAAAGAAACATGTGGTTTCGGCCCGAGGACCCCAACAACGCCTGCCCCCAATACGTGAGCCTGGTCAAGAAGCACAACCCTAACGAGAATGTGACTTGCCGCAAGGTCGGGGAGGACACCCTTAACGGACGCACGACCATCAAGTACGCTGGAACGTCAAACAACGGATCCGGTTTCGTGTGGATTGATCCCAAGCTGCGGTTTGTCGTTAAGTGGCTCGACGACAAGGGCGACGGAACCGAATTGGACAACATTAAGGAAGGCTCGCAGGACGCCAGCCTGTTCGTGGTTCCCCCGGACTTTCATAAGTTTGACATGCAGCAGATGATGCGCCAGCGCCAGCAGCCTCAATAAACAGTCAGCGATGGCCCGCGATACGGGCCATCTGCTCCATCTCCTTCATTCTGAGGTGCCTGCGTCGGCACCTTGCTGCTCCGGAAAGCTGGCCTTTATACTTTAGGAGCGCCCGAGGAGAAGCTATGTCGTTATCCGCTGTGATCGTGGACGATGAGCAGTTGGCTCGCGACGAGCTCGCCTTTCTGCTGAAGAATGTGGGGGATATCGAGGTTGTGGCGCAGGGTAAGAACGGCGTCGAAGGCGTCAACCTGATCCGCGAGCACAATCCCGATTTGGTGTTCCTGGACGTGCAAATGCCGGGTCTGGATGGCTTTGGCGTTCTGAAGAAGCTGCTGGACAAGAAGGTTCCCCTGCCCCAGATCGTGTTCGCCACCGCCTTCGACCAGTACGCGGTGAAGGCCTTCGAAGTGAACGCGGTGGACTACCTGCTCAAGCCCTTTGACAAAAAGCGGGTAGCGCAGTCGGTGCAGCGGGTGCGCAGCAAGCTGGAATCCAGCGCGACTCCCGGCGACCGCATAGACACCCTGGTGCGTATGCTGGAATCGCAGCAGCCCCACGCCTCCAAACTTCTGCTCAAAGCGGCCGGCCGGTTGTTCCTGGTGGACCAGAAGGACATCTGCTATGCCTCCATCGAGGATGGCGTCATCACCGTTGTCACCGGCGGCTTAAGCGGCATGGAAGGTCAATCCAACTGCCGCACTTTGGAAGAGCTGCTGGCTAACCTCGACCCCAACCTGTTCTGGCGCGCCCACCGCTCTTACCTGGTCAACATCAACCATATCAAGGAAGTCGTGCCCTGGTTCAAGAGCTCCTACCAGCTGCGCATGGATGACAAGAAGCAGACCGAGATTCCCGTCAGCCGCGCCCAAACCAAGCGCCTGCGCGAGTTATTCCGCCTCTAGCTGCTAGCTTGTGGCGCGAGCACCCGTTCGACTGCGAACGTCGTTCGTCGTTTTCGTTTATCCCCGCTCGTTGTGCGTTTCGTCCAAAACAACCAAAGGGTTTGCTGACCACTGGCCACCGCCCACTGGCCACTGGTTTCCCGCCCGAATCACCATCGGCACTTCGCCACCACACCAGCTGCCCGTATAATGAGAATGTGGCCAGAGGTTGGGAAAGCAAAGCAGTAGAAGCTCAGGTGGAAGCGGCCAACGAGGAACCAGCGGACGCTAAGCCCCGCCTGAGCGCGGAACAACTCGAAAACCAGCGGAAAAAGTCCACCCTGACGCTCGCCCGTGCCCAAGTCCTGCAACAATTGGAAGCCAGCAGCAACCCCCGGCATCGCAACATGCTGGAAACAGCGCTGGCCGACTTGGACACAGAACTGGCGCAACTGGGCTGATTCAGCGCTCTCGCTCACGTTCGAAGGCTGGAGCCAAGCCAGTCGTGCGAATCAAATCAGACTCTTCTCTGACGTATAATTAGCCCAAGATGAAAGCCTACGTGTACGTTTCCCTCAAGAAGAGTGTGCTCGATCCCCAGGGCAAGACGATCCAGAGCGCGCTCAACAAGATGGGGTACAAGGGGCTGGAGGACGTGCGCCAGGGCAAATACTTTGAGATCACCCTGAATGGCGGCCTCAGCCGGGAGCAGGCGGAAACCGAAGTGGCGCGCATCGCACGCGAAGTGCTGACCAATCCCGTCATTGAAGAGTTTCGTTACACCCTCGAATAGCTGGTCCCTCCCCCGGCAAGGAGTTGCAGTATGTGCGGCATAGTCGGGTATGTGGGCAAAAAGCGGGTCGTCCCCGTCATTCTGGACGGGCTGAAGCGGCTGGAGTATCGCGGCTACGACTCGGCGGGGATCGCGGTGGCGGGCAACGGCGAGGGTCTGCAGATCCGCCGCGCCGAGGGCAAGCTGCGCAACCTGGAAG
>JBLMXE010000376.1:0-21079 GCA_050257615.1 Chlamydiota bacterium
GGGGCGCTACACAGATGGCTGTCAGCCATAGAATCGCTAAAACACGGGCGAGGTTTCGGGTCATAGGTGTTCAGGGTCAGCACCAGCCGCCAGAAGCGAGCCGCAGGTGCGCTGGTGTCCAGCTCTGAAATTGTTTCAGGCGAAGGCGAAACTGCCTAGGTGACCAAAGGGATTGAACGTTCTAGAGCGGGTGCGCGCTAGGTGCAACCCTAACGGCGGGCGAGAAAGCCCCGTCCCCGCACGATTTTTCTTACGGGGCCTGCACCACCACAAACGCGGTCGTGCCGCGGCGGTTAACCAGCAGCACTATGGCCCGATTGCCCGCCATCCTGACTTCACTTTCATATTGAGAAACGCTGTCCACGAGGTGGCGGTTGACCTGTTCGATGACATCGCCGCGCTGCAGGCCGGCATCTTCCGCAGGACTGCCCTGGGCGACTTGCACGACCACCACGCCTCTGGTGTGGGACGGCAGGCCCAGTTCCTGCAGAATGTCGGGCGTCAGACCCTGCACGTCCACGCCCTGCATCAGGCCTGGCTGCTGCGGCCCCTCCGCGCTGGCCTGTGGCTGGCCGGTCTTGGGTTCCTCCCCAAGGATCATAGATATGTCCTGCGGCTTGCCATTGCGCACTACCTTGAGGTGCACGGTCGTGCCAGGCCGCAACTCCCCAATCTTCAGCTTCAGGCTGTTGGCTCCCTGCACGGGCTGGCTGTTCAGTTGCGTGACGACGTCGCCGCGCTGCAGGCCGGCCTTGGCGGCCGGGCTGTTGGAAGCCACGTCGCTGATGATGGCCCCCTGATTGGCCGGCACGCCGTAAGCCTTGGCCACGGGCGCCGTTACATCCTGAATTCCCACTCCCATCCAGCCGCGCGTCACTTTGCCGTACTTCAGAATCTGGCCCATGATGTAACGCGCCAGGTTGATGGGAATGGCAAAGCCGATGCCCTGGTTCCCGCCGCTGCCGCCGGAAAGAATCGCGGTATTGATGCCGATCACCTCGCCGCGGGCGTTGATCAGCGCCCCGCCGGAATTGCCCGGATTGATGGCGGCATCGGTCTGGATGAAGTCTTCGTAATTCTCAATGCCCAGCTGGCTGCGGGCGGTGGCGCTGATGATGCCCATGGTCACGGTTTCGCCGATGCCAAAGGGATCTCCGATGGCGATGGCATAATCGCCCACCTGCAACTTGGAGGAGTCGCCGAAGGTGACGGTGGGCAGGTTGTTGGCCTGGATCTTCAGCACCGCGATGTCGGTTTTGGGGTCGGTGCCCACCAGCTTGGCGGGATACTCCTGCTTGTTGGGCAGGTAAACCTTGATCTCAGTCGCCTTGGCCACTACGTGGTTGTTGGTCATGATGTAACCTTCGGGGCTCACAATCACGCCCGAACCCAGGGCCTCCTCGCGCTGCGGGCGGGCCTGGGGCATCTGCCCGCCGAAAAATTGCCGGAAGAATGGATCGTTGAAGAAAGGACTGAGCTGGTTGGCGCCCGGTTTGACCAGGCGCGAAGAGGAGATATTGACCACCGCCGGCAGCACGTCCTTGACGACGCTGGCAAAGCCCATGTTGTCGGGAGGTCCGGCCGCGGGCGTTGCCGCGCTGCCACTCACATATACGGGCACAGTATGGCCGTTGCGCATACCGGCCCAGGCCGGTATTACCCAGCCCAGCACGCCTCCAACTACCAGAACAACGACAGCGGCAAGAATTGCTGCAGGATACCCAATGCGGACCACTTTCTCTTTCATGCCTTGCTCAATCTCTTTCTCAGGCGTTCTGCTTGCAACCACCTCGACGGTCGCGGCTCCCCCAGGCCGCGGTCAGCGGTCAGGAGGGCACCTTTGGACATGGGTCTGTCAAAACGCCCTACTAAAATCGTATCACGATAGTTTTCAGGACGGGAACAAGTGGGCGATACCTGTCCTTAAGGGTGAGATACATCGGAAGGGGAGACGGTTGGCTAGCGGTTCGGGGCGTAATACCCAGGGCGGGCGCGAACGTGAACCTTCTTGTTGAGGGCGACGATTTCGATGGAGTGATAGCGGCCATCGGCGGCCAAATCGGCTGGTTTATAGGCCAGCGAGTACTGGCTGCGCAGTTCTTCTTCGATAGCGGAGAAGGATTTGGTGATGTCGCTCATCTTGTAGGGGAAGAAGGCGCGGCCGCCGGTGGCGTGCGCCAGTTGTTCCAGCACCCCGTCGCCACGCATGACCAGGCCGCTATCGTCGGTGCTGATGGCGTAGATGACGACTTCGGCGCGCTGCGCCATTTGAATGGCGGCGCCCAGGCTCTCCTGGCTCTGGTTGTCTTCACCGTCGCTGAGCACAATGATGGCGCGCCGTACCGGACGCTGGTCGCCGGTCTTGAGCAGCTTTTCCTTGCAGGCGAGGTAGATGGCGTCGTACAGTGCGGTGCCGCCGCCGGCGCGCAGATTGTTGATCGCCGACGATAGCTGTACCGTGTTGTCGGTGAAATCCTTCATCAGCTTGGAATGGCTGTTGAAGCCGATGACAAAAGCGCGGTCGGTACCGGGGCGAACCACCTGCCTGAGGAAAGAAATGGCGGCGTTTTGCTCAAAAGTGAAGCGGCTTTTCACTGAACCGCTATCATCCACCAGCAGGCCCACGCGCAAGGGCAGGTTGGTTTCGCGGCGAAAATCAAGAATGCTTTGTGGGGGCTGGTTGTTGTCAAGCACGCGGAAGTCACTTTGGGACAGATCACGCACGAACTTGCCGTGTCCGTTGGTGGCGGTAAAGACCACATTGACCTCGTCCACGCGCTTGCGGATGGTCAGCAGGGGCGAATTGCCGCTCTGTTCGGGATAGGCCTCGGTTTCCGAAGCAGCCGCGGCGCTGCTCAGGTAAGGAGCGGTAGAATATTGAGCCGCCGGCGTTTGGGCAGAAGCTCCTGTGGCTGCAAAAGGCAGCAGCAGGGCAAGGGCGAGGCTGAGAAGCAAAAATTTCATAAAACGTGCATTTTCTGCCGCTTTACCGGGCACAGAAGGCTCCCTAATGATTTCATGCATTTTGAGTGCCACGAGAACTCTAGGTCAGGGACGAGGGGGAAGCCAAGTTACAAACGGGGAACAGACTTTCGTTACACACGCCGATTACCATTTAGGATGACAATTCCCAGGTGGAGGTTTCATGAAAAGGCTGGTCGCGGTGCTGACTATGATGTTACTAGCCGCCCCTCTGTTGGCGGCCAGGAATAACGAAAAGGAGCAGGACCGGGTTAAGGATTCCGGCGAAGTGCTCAAAGAGATCATTAACATTCCCGATGACATCCCTAAAGATCTCTTCGACCGGGCGGAGTGCATCATCGTTCTGCCCTCGGTGAAGAAGCTAGCCATTGGTATCGGCGGCAGTTACGGCCGTGGGGTGATGAGTTGCCGCACGGGACAGCATTACACCGGACCCTGGAGCGCGCCAGCCATGTACGCGCTGGAGGGCGGCAATATCGGATTCCAGTTGGGCGGGCAGGCAACCGATTTTGTGCTCCTGGTGATGAATCCGCACGGCGCGCGCTCGCTGCTGAAAACCAAGGTGAAGCTGGGCGCGGATGCAGCCGCGGCCGCCGGCCCCAAGGGCCGGGACGCCAGCGCGGCTACCGACGTGGCCATGCGGGCGGAGATTTTGTCCTATTCGCGTTCTCGCGGACTGTTTGCCGGCATCTCGCTGGAGGGCTCCACGTTGCGCCAGGACAACGGCGCCAACGAGAAGCTCTATGGCCACAAGATCTCCGCGCGTGAGATTGTGCGCGAGCACCGCGTGGGCGTGCCCGCCAGCGGGCAGCAGTTGGTTTCGCTGCTGAACCACCACTCGCCCAAGAATTTGTCCGATCCCAAATCCCTGGAGTAATTCCCTAGTCCCGCGGGATGGCCTCCCGCGGGACCCGTTTTTTTTCGTGACGGCTCTCGCGCCATCTTCCGCGGACGGTTCGATCAAGCCGCCCCCGCTGCAGGGGAAGGTTCTTCTGCTTCGTTGAGGAGGGGTCGAGTGGGGCCGCGGAATCCCGTGCCCGGTGGAGAGCATCTTAGAGTTGTTCGCGGTAGCGCCAACCCCGGCAAGATTTTCCCCGCCAAGATATGCGCCCATGATCACCCGCTTCATTACTAAGACGGCCGCCATCACTACGGTTGTGGTGTTCAGCAACGCCGTAGGCAATTACGCCCTGAGCAAGGGCATGCAGGAAGTGGGCCACCTCGTTACCTGGCAGCCTGGGGCCTATTTGGAGGCGTTTGGCAATCCCTGGGTGATTTCCGGAGTCTTGCTGCTTATCGCCTGGCTCATCTTTCGCCTCGCCCTGCTCAGCTGGGCGGACCTGAGTTACGTCATCACCGTGACTTCCACTTCCTATGTCATCAGCGCTCTGCTGGGAAAGTTTTTTCTGGCGGAGCAAGTCTCGGCTCTGCGCTGGGCGGGCATTGCGCTGATCACGGTGGGAGCGGTCTTCGTGGGCGAGACTTTCCCCAGCACCACGGATGAAACCGGAGGCTTGGCGGAGGAATGATGCGCTGGTTTCTGGTGGCGTTAATTGTGGGTCCGGGGACGGTGGGCGATCTGCTGACTACCGCGGGCATGAAGCGCCACGGAGAGGTGAACGACTTCAGCGTGCGCGGGCTGGCGCGGTTGCTGTGGCGGTTGTCGCGCAATCCCTACATCATCATCGGTATTGGGGCCATGGCCATCTCGTTTTTTGCGCTCATGGACCTTCTTTCCATCGCCAAGCTGAGCTTCGCCATCCCCGCCACGGCCTCCAGTTACCTGGTGGAAACGGCGCTGGCCAAGTATCTGCTCAAGGAAGAAGTAGGGTGGAAGCGCTGGGCGGGAGCTTCGCTGGTGGCGATTGGAGTGATGCTGATTTCGATTTAGCCCCGGTTTCAAGTTTCCGGTTTCGAGTTTCAACTTGGAGGAATCTGAGCTCCATGGATGGGAGGCGGACGGCGGGACCGGGGTTCTGCCCCTTGCCGCCCAAACCGAGGAGCACCAGGCCGGCCACGATGAGCAGCGTGGCCAGGCTCTTGCCGGCCAGCATCCAGCCCTGAAAGTTTTCCTGCAACCAGTGCGGGCGCAGTTGGGTGAGCCCATAGGCGCCCACAAAGATAACCGCGTAGCGCACGCCGGAAATGGCATCCACCACCGCAGGGTGAGCCAAATCAATGGCATAGAAAATCAGGAAAGAACCGACGCCGGAAAGGAAGCGATTCACAAAGTACCAAAATCGGCTGCGCGGCTCCGCGTTTTCCGAATAGATGAAAATTTGCCGCCGCCAGCTGCGCCGCAGCAGCAGTAGCAGCGCGCCCAAGAAAGTGCCGATGGTGAAGATCACGTAGCCGCTGACAAAGTTGGTGTTGTCAAACACAAGTTTCTGCAGCACGTTGACCAGGCCAAACAGAAACGAGGCGAGCAGAATGCTGGGCAAAATCCGGCGCACATTCAGCTTTTCTGACAAGAACATCACAAACCCGCCCAGCACGAGCAGGGCAAAAGCCTGCAGATTCCTATGCTCGGGCAAAGCATGCCGAAGAAGGGGGATGGCGATGAGCGCGGTGGCTACCGGGGAGAAGCCGCCCATAACTGCCAAGGTCTGGGAGGCCTCTCCGCGCTTGAGGGCGGCGTAATAGAACCAAACCGCGGCCAGGTGGAGCACGCCCGTACCCAGAGCCAGAACGCCAACCCAGAGGCTGGGCCAGCGGAAACCGAAGGGCGCCAGGAGCAGGCCGAAGATGCTGATCGCTCCCAGCCAGAACACATAAGAGACCAGGTTACGGGTCTCCGGCTGCTTGAGCAGCACCTTGTCCCAGACCAGGGAGATGCCGATCAGGCCATTGGCAATAATGGCGATGAATATCCCGTCCCGCAGGAAGGCCAGAGCGGCAGGAAGCGACGTTGCCAGCAGCGCGAGATCAGGCACGAAGTTCATACCTGCTCTGCCCGGGGAACAGTCACGCGGACTGCCGCAGCGGGGTGGAGGTGTCGCTGGGGAAGAGAACGGGCTGGAGAAGAACGCGGCGCGCCTGTTCGCAAGTCAAACACTGATCAGCCGAGAAGAGCTCCGCCTGACCGGCAGGAGAAATGCGGATGGAAAGGAATCCCCCCTCCGGGGCGGGGACCTCCTCCCGTAAGCTTTGGAATTCGTACCGCAAATGGCGGTTGGGAAGGTCGGCTTGAATGCGGACCTGCAGCCCGGTGGCGGGTTCGGTGATCGTAGTCTGCTCTGCGCCGGAGGCGTCAAAAAGGGCGGCGCCGCCCCAGCGATTGTATTCGTTGACATCAGTCTGCAAACCATCGCGCAATTCCAGCCATGCATTTCTCACCGCCTGCTGCTGGGCTAAGTCGGGCGTCCGGTCAGATTGCGCCGGCTGGCGCCGTGAGAACTCTCCTGCTATCCACCCCATAATTATGGGGTGAGTTGCTCTGGGGATGTGCTGAGTTGCCAGCATGCGGATGGGGGTTCGAAGAATGCTGGGTGGAAATTTCTCGTTCCCAAAGCGCACTTTTGCCAATCTAATCTTTTGGGGAGTCATGGTCTGCGAAAGCCAGGATTGAACGCTGGACTGGGTTCCCGGACGGGGGTATAGTCGGCCCTAACGCTGTCCTGAATGTGTCCTGCGAACGTCCAGAAGCAGGTCCTAATGGGCAGAAGAGGCTTGCATACAACTACCGCAAAGCACTTCGGCCTCTAAACAGGTGAGGCCCAGCCCAAAGCTGCCTACTCGTCGGAACCTGAAGGCAGGCCGGGAGGCTTGCTCTCAGCAGGGGTAAAGTTATGATTCGCCGTGCAACTTCGCTGGTTACGGCCTTGGTTTTCGTGTTGGGCGCGATTCCTGCCAGCGCCGCCACTAAATCCACCGATTTCAAGACCTATCACGACGGCAGCATTCGCGACATTTCCGCCATCGGCAACCGCAACGTGGGTTGCGGGGAAGGTGTCGGCAACTGGTACAGCATTGAAAAGCAGGTGCAGATGGGCAAGCAGTTTGCCGCCCAGGTGGAATCCAGCGTCAAGCTCGTCAACGACCCGGTGGTCACGGAATATGTGAACCGCATCGGCCAGAATCTGGTGCGCAACTCAGACGCCAAGGTGCCGTTCACCATAAAGGTGATTGATTCCGATGAAGTGAATGCCTTCGCCTTGCCTGGCGGCTTCTTTTACGTTAACTCGGGCCTGATCCTGGCGGCGGACAATGAATCGGAAATGGCGGGAGTCATGGCGCACGAAATTGCCCATGTGGCCGCCTGCCACGCCGCCCGGGAGCAGACCCGCGGCCAGTTGGCGAGCCTGGCTACCATCCCCTTGATCTTCGTTGGCGGCGGCCTGGGTTATGGAGTGTACAACGCGGCCAGTATCGCGCTGCCCATCACTTTCTTGCGCTTTTCCCGCGGATTCGAGGCCGAAGCCGATTATCTCGGCCTGCAGTACATGTACAAGTCAGGATACGATCCGCAGTCGTTCATCGCCTTCTTCGAAAAACTGAAAGCCCAGGAAAAAAAGAAGCCGGGAATGCTCTCCAAGGCCTTTAGCACGCACCCGCAGACGCCGGACCGGATCAAAATGTCGCAGGAGGAGATCGCGCACATCCTGCCGCCGCGCCCGGAGTACATTGAGGACACTTCGGAATTCGAGGACGTGAAGGCGCGGCTGGCGGCGATTGAGAACCGCCACAAGATCCAGAATCCGAAGGACAACGCGCCGACGCTGCGCCGCACCAAGGGGCCCAACGACCAGAACAAGGACGACGGGCGGCCAACACTGAAGAAGCGCGGTGACAGCTAAGCACGACCGAGTATGGCCCGCAACAGCACCCACGCAACGTAAGCCAGGACGACGGTCTCAGCTAGATCGAATATCTGCACGCCGGTGAGGATATGAGCGCGTGCGACCTCGCCACCGGCGTTCACCAGCCAGGCGCGCCGTCGCTCAGCCACCGCCCAGCCCGCCACATGCAGCACCGCCATGACTATGAGGGGCGCAAGCAGAAATCGCCCGCCCTGCCAGGCCACGTATGCCATCAGCGCCAGATAGTAGGTTCCTTCGAAGCGAAAGATGTTGAGCACGCTCAGCCAGCGGGGCTTTGCCTGTCCCCAGGCACAGCGCAGAAGTCGAGTGCTGGTCAGGTGTACCACGATCATGGCCAGCGTAAAGGCCAGCAGCAGCGCGGTGGCCATCCTCATCCCAGTCCCGCTTGACGCAATTGCTCTTCGCTCATGCCGAAGTAGTGTCCCAGTTCGTGCATCACTGTCTTGCGCACCTGCTCGCGGATTTCTTGATCGTTACGACATACCGCTTCAATGTTCCTCTGATAAAGCACAATCCGGTTGGGCGCAGTCACAATGTCCCATACGCTTTTCTGGGTGGCGGGAATGCCTTGGAAGATGCCCAGCAAGAGCCGTCGGGGGCCGGCGCGCGGACCGTGGCGGAGTCGGGTTTGACCTTCCGGCTCGTCTTCCACCATGATGGCCAGGTTTTCCAACTTGTCGCGGAACATGGCGGGCAGGTCCCGCAGCGCCTCCTCCACCAGTTCCTCGAAGCGCTCCCGTTCCATGCCTGTATGGTAGCAGCCGGCGGTGCTCGAAATGCGGCCACGGTTGATATCATCTTGCAGGAAAGGGGATAGCTGCGTGGCAACTGCCGGCACCAACATCGGACGCGGAGTGTTTGTGGTAGGCAGCGGGCCCAACGGATTAACTGCCGCCATCATCATGGCCCAGGCCGGCCGGCGCGTCACCGTTTTTGAAGCGGAACAGACGATCGGCGGCGGCGCCCGCTCCGCCGAGCTTACTCTTCCCGGGTTCGTGCACGATATTTGTTCGGCCATTCATCCCCTGGGCGCGGGCTCCCCCGTATTCCGCACTTTTCCGCTGGAGAAATTCGGATTGCAATGGGTGCACCCCGCCATCCCCCTGGCCCATCCGCTGGATGATGGCAGCGCGGCCGTCATGGCCCGCTCGGTGGAAGAAACCTCCAGCCGCCTGGGCGAAGATGCCGCCGCTTATCGCCGGCTGGTGACGCCCGGAGTCGTGCACTGGGACGAACTATCGGCGCTGGTGCTCTCCCCGCGTGTTCCACGCCATCCGTGGCTGCTGGCGCGGTTGGGGTGGGATGCGGTGCAGCCCGTGACCAGGCTGGCGCGGAGCCGCTTTCGCGGCCAACACGCGCGGGCATTGTTTGCCGGACTGGGCGCGCATGCCGTCCTGCCGTTAGAGCACCTGGGCACCTCCGCCGTCGCCCTGGCACTGGGGGTCGCCGGCCACGCGGTGGGCTGGCCCTTTCCCCGCGGCGGCGCGCAGAAGATTTCCGACGCGCTGGCCGCCTATGCCCAATCGTTGGGAGTGGAAATCCGCAGGGGGAGGCGGGTTGTTTCTCTCAAAGAACTGCCGCAGGGCGCCGAGGTGCTGTGCGACGTGACGCCGCGCCAGCTGCTCGCGATGGGCGGGCAGGAGCTTCCGCCCGCGTTGCGGCGCCGCCTGCGGCGCTATCGCTATGGCATGGCCGCTTATAAGGTGGACTGGGCGCTGAGCGGACCCATTCCGTGGAAGGCCGAGGAGTGCCGCCGAGCTGGAACGGTGCATCTGGGCGGCGCCCTGGACGAAATTGCGGCAAGTGAGCGCACCACCTGGCAGGGCCAGGCTCCGGAGCGGCCCTTCCTGCTGCTGGCGCAGCACACGCTCTTTGATCCCACGCGCGCGCCCGCGGGCCAGCATACCGCCTGGGCCTATTGCCACGTGCCCAACGCTTGCCAGGAAGACATGCTCACCCGCATCGAGGCCCAGATCGAGCGCTTTGCTCCCGGCTTCCGCAAGCTGATTCTGGCCCGCTCCGTGATGCTGCCGACTGAACTGGAAGTCCACAACGCCAACCTGATCGGCGGCGATATCAGCGGGGGCAGCATGGAGTTCCGGCAGATGTTTTTGCGCCTGGCGGCGCGGCCGCATGTAAGCTCGCCGTGGAGGGTCTGGCTGTGCTCGTCCTCAACTTTCCCCGCCCCGGGCGTGCACGGCATGTGCGGGTATTTCGCTGCGCGGGCTTGTTTGCGCTCTCGCTAAAAACCCTTTTTCACCACGGAGGCACAGAGACACAGAGGAACGGAGGTCTCAAGGTTTCAAAGTTTCGGAAGCAGCAACAGGTTACCCCAAAAACCTTGAAACTTGGGGAAACCTTGAAACCTGCGAAACCTTAGGGCCTCAACCTTCTCCCAGCAGGTACGACAGCACCAGCCCTCCCAGCAGCACGGCATTCAGGCTGCCGCGCGCCTCCGAGGTGCTGACGCGCAAACTCCCCAGAGGAGGATAAAGCCACAGAGCAAACAGGGCGGCTCCAAACAAGGTTCCCAGTACGCCCGCCATTCGGCCAAAACGTATGGCCACGCCAACAGCCAAGAAAACAAAAAGAATGGGAGCGATGATTTGCAGGCGGCTGTTCCAGAACAGAATCGCCAGCAGGGAAGCAGCAAAGCCGCAAAGGACAAGACCAATTGCTGAGTTGACCAGGCGGAGCCGCTTGCTATGCCCTGAATCCATGCTGCCGATAGAGATATCCTCCATTCTTATTTGGATGGGTTAGGGGGCAAAAGGGTGGCGTTCAGGTGATTTTAGCAGGCGGTGCGGGCGGGTGCGCAGCTCTGCTCAGGGCAACCCCGAGCCAGAGTCTTCCGCCGCTCACGCCTGCGGATAAGTGGCGCCGCTCTGGCCCGGGCCCAGCCATTGCGGATTCTGGTAGGTGCCGTCGAAATCGTGGGTAACTTTGTAGGGCTCGTAGCGGCCTTTCTGCGCGGCTTGGGAAGTCTTAGCCAGGAGGGCAGCCACTTGTTCCGCGCTCATGGGCCGAAAACGGCGGGCCGCATTCAGCGCCTGCTGCAGAATCTGCATTGAATCGCAGCCCGTGATCACCACGCTGGTGGGCAGGTTCATGGCGTAGTGCAGGCACTCCACGGGGGTCACGGTTTTGCTGGCCAGGATATTGCTGTCGCCCATGGACTTCATGCCCAGGACGCCGATTTTGTGCTCCACCAGTACGGGAAGCACCTTCTTCTCGAAGCTCTCGAAGTGTGCGTCCATCACGTTGAGCGGCATCTGCACGGCGTCGAAGGTGAAATTGTGGGCGAAGGCAGTGTGCAGCATCTTCAGGTGCACGTCCGGATTCTTGTGGCCGGTGAAACCGATGTGGCGGATTTTGCCTGCCTTTCTGGCTGCCAGCGCCGCTTCCATGCCGCCGCCGGGCCGAAAAATCTTTTCCGGATCGGAAAGGCGGATTACCTCGTGAAACTGCAGCAGATCAATGTGATCCGTCTGCAAGCGCTTCAACGATTCGTCTATTTGTTTGGCGGCGGTGCTCTTGTCGCGGCCGTCAATCTTGGTCATGAGGAAGGCTTTTTGGCGGTAGCCGTTCTGCAGCGCCTTGCCCATGCGGATTTCGCTCTCGCCGTCGTTGTAGTCCCAGCAGTTGTCCAGGAAGTTGATGCCGTTATTCAGGGCAGTGCGGATAATGCGGATGCTCTCGCTCGCGTCCTTCTGCATGCCGATGTGGTAGCCGCCCAAGCCAACGATGGAGACTTTCTCGCCCGTGCGTGCCAGGGTCCGATACTGCATGTCGCCGGCTTTTTCCGCGAACAGGGAGGGCGATGCGCCGGAAACCAGCGCTGTGGTGAGGCTCAGCTTGACGAATTCGCGACGGTCCATACCACCTCCGAGTTGCCGATTGGATGTACGGGGTTGCCGCCGGCAAGATCTAATTCTATTGCTTCAGGAGTCAGGAGTCAGGAGTCAGGAGTCAGGAGCCGGCGATAACGCCTCGGGGAATGTTGCGGCAGTACGCACGGGAGGCTTCGGCCTGAAGGCCTTCAGCATGACTCCCTTGCGTACCGGGCCGCTGGTCTTCATTCATCAATCTCCAATCATCAATCGTCAATCCAGGAGCAGCGCTCCCATTCCGCTCCCTCTGTATAATCCTTCCCCTATGGACCTGGGACTGAAAGACCGAGTAGCGATCGTGGCCGCTTCCAGCCACGGACTGGGACAAGCCACGGCGCGCGCCTTCGCCGCTGAAGGCTGCAAGCTGGCTATGTGCTCGCGGAACCTGAAAGCCATCGAAGCGGCGGCGGAGGAAATCCGCGGCAAACACGGCGTGGACGTTTACTACGAGGCATTTGACGTGACGGACTCCGCGGCCGTGCAGCGCTTCGTGGATGACGTTGGCAAGCGCTTCGGCCGCATTGATATCTGCGTCACCAATGCAGGCGGGCCCCCAGCCAAGGGCTTCATGGCCACTACCGATGAGGAGTGGAAACGGGCGGCGGAGATGAATTTTCTGAGCGTGGTTTACTTCGCCCACCAGGTCATCCCGCATATGCAGCGCAACCACTGGGGCAGAATCATCACCATCACCTCTGTGGCCGTGAAGCAGCCGGTGGCAGATCTGGTGCTCTCCAATGCCGTGCGCTCGGCGGTGGTCGGGCTGGTCAAAAGCCTGGCCAATGAGTTCGGCAAAGACGGCATCCTGGTCAACAACGTGGGGCCGGGCTACACCGCCACCGACCGGCTCAAGGAACTGGCGGCGGCGCGCTCCAAGGCCACAGGGAAGAGCGAGCAGGAGATGTTCGAGGCCTGGGCGGTGGATACAGCGCTCAAGCGCGTGGGTCAGCCGCAGGAGTTTGCCGACGCTGTGGTCTGGCTGGCCTCCGAACGCGCTTCCTACGTCACAGGCCAGACGCTGCTGGTGGATGGCGGGACGTACAAGGGCACCAGCTAGTAGTTGGGAGCTAGTAGTTGGTAGCTGGTAGTTAGTAGCTAGTGGGGTCACTGCCAGTGGCCGTTGAGAAATACAACAACTTGCCGGCAAGGCCAAGAGCTACCAACTACCAGCTTCCAACTACCAACTGCCCAATACCGAAAATCATTTTCCTCCTACACTCTTCCGAACCTTGTGGATTTGAGATAGACTCTTCGCCACTCCCAGGGACGTGTTCCTTTCCCAGGGACTTTCACATCTTTACGAATCTTTTCGCGCGGCATCGCTGATCAGGGCTGCCAAGACCCTTGTTACGGACGCCGCGCTGCAGGCAAAGCTCCCGGCGGGAGCAGGAATCAGGGAAGAGGTGCATCATGCGGAGCTTCATTAGAGTTCTGGGTTGGGTGTCGTTAGCCGCATTATTGACGGCGGTGGTATGGGCGCAGGGCGGGGCCACCGGCGCCATGACCGGGCAGGTGGTGGACCCCAGCGGCGCGGTGGTGCCCAATGCCACGGTGAAGATTGTCAACCACGCCACCGGCCAGGTGGCGCGCACCCTGACCACGGACGCCAGCGGGTCTTTCACCGCCTTGCTGCTGCCGGTGGCCACGTATGACGTCACCGTCAGCGCTCCCGGCTTTGCCCAGGGCACGGTGAAGAGCGTGGACGTACGCATCACCGAGACCACGCGCATGACCGCCAAGCTGGTGCCCCAGACCGTCAAGCAGGAGGTCGAGGTCCAGGCCGAGGTCCAGACGGTAGAGACCACGACCGCCACTACCGGTCAAGCCATCGAGTCCAACACCATCCGCACCCTGCCCCTGGCGACACAGAACTTTCAGCAACTGTTGAGTCTTTCCGCGGGTGCTTCCAGCCAGCTGAACGCTTCGGCGCAGCTGGGCCGCGGCGACGTGCGCATCATCGTCAACGGCCAGCGCGAAGACAACAACAACTATCTGGTTGAAGGTATTACCGCTACCGACTACAACGTAGCCGAACTGACCAACACGCCTCTGCCCAATCCCGACGTGGTGCAGGAATTCAAGGTGCAGACCTCGCTCTATGATGCGAGCCAGGGGCGCAACGGCGGCGGCAACGTCAACGCCATCCTCAAGTCGGGCACGCGCGCCTTCCACGGCGACGCCTACGAGTTTTTCCGCAACGACGTTCTCAACGCCAACGAGTTCTTCCTCAAGCGCAGCGACCAGCCGCGCCCGGTAGTGAAGCAGAACATCTTCGGCGGCAGCCTGGGCGGGCCAGTGGGTAAGGACGGCAAATTCGGTTTCTTCTTCGTCAATTACCAGGGCACACGGCAGAGCAGCGGCCTTTCCGGCGGCACCTTCATCAGTACGCTGCTGCCGGTGTTGCCGGTGGACCGCTCGGCGCAATCGCTGCTCAATACCTTCTTCCCCGGCCAGACCGGATTGCAGATTGATCCCGTCGCTTTGAAGCTGCTCAACTTCAAGAGCAACCAGTTCGGCAACACGCCTGGCGGCTACCTGTTTCCCACGGTGCCGGGAACGCCGGGATTCAACGGCGCCGGCAACCTCAACACCGGTCCTTTTGCTTTCAGCAAGCCGGGCAGCTTCAATGAGGACCAGTTCACCACCAACTGGGACCGCGAATTCCGCGGCGGCAAGGACAAGGTGGCTTACCGGTTTTTCTACTCCAACGCCGAGCAGTTGATACCCTTCGGCGCCGGCGGCTTGCAGGCCTCGCTGGGCGGCAGCGTGAGCGGTTCCGACCTGAACTTTCCCTTCGACCTGCCGGTGGACGACCGCCTGATGTCGGTGGCCGAAACCCACCTCTTCTCGCCCACCATGGTGAACGATTTCCGCTTCGGCTGGGTGCACATCAACAACAGCGCCATCAACCAGCCCCCGGTCACGGTCAATGACGTGGGCATCAACCGTCCCACCAACAACCTGACCGACAGCATTTACAAGTTCACGCTGCTGAGCTCGGGCTTCCAGTTCGGTCCCACGCCGCAGGCCGATCAGTTCCAGGACCAGAACAACTACGACTTCGTCGAGACTCTGAGCTGGACCCACGGCAACCACAACTGGCGCTTCGGCGGCGAATTCACCCGCGTCAACCTGGACAAGCAGTTTCCCCAGACCTTCAACGGCCAGCTGTTCTTCGTGAACAACGGCGGGCTCACCGACTTCCAGCAGTTCCTGCTGGGCGAGCCCAATTTCAGCTTCGGCGGCGGCGGGGTTTACAACCACGCCTACCGGCAGAACAATTACGGCTTTTTTGCCCAGGATGACTGGAAGGCGCGTCCTGACCTGACCCTGAACCTCGGCCTGCGCACGGAATTGTTCGGCGCCTTCACCGACGGCGACTGCCATATCGGCAACCTGCAGTCGTCGCTCACCCAGAGCGGGCAGTATCCCTTCGTCTATCCCAGCTGCGTCAGCAAGCTGGGCGTTTCGGGGTTCACCGGCAACGCTTCCGGCTCTACCTTTAACAACCAGATCTCTACGGGCCTGGGACCGCGCGTGGGCTTTGCTTGGGACATCCTGGGCAAGCACAAGACCGTGCTGCGCGGCGGCTATGGCATTTACTACGTGCGCGAGGACGTGGGTAACATTGACCAGCTGAGCTTCCAGGCGCCGCTGCTGCCCATCGCCTTTGGCGGCGCGCCCGCTCCCGGCGCTTTGGCCAACTTCTTCTCCGGCACGCTGGCCACCAATCCCAACGCTCTGCCGCCCGCGGGAGTGCTCAGCCCGGCCTATATTCCCTGCTTATCACCGATCGTCAGCTTCCCCGGCAACGACACTACCCAGGCTGCGAACTACGGCAGCTGCAATGGTGTGCCCTCGGTGGGGATTTTCGGTCTGGAAGTGCCGCGGCGCTTCGTGGTGCCCAGCACCCAGCAGTGGAACCTGACCCTGCAGCGCGACCTGGGCAAGAACTTCGTGCTGGAAGTCGGCTACGTGGGCACACATGCCATCCACCTGCGGGAGACGCGCGACGGCATCCAGTCGCTGCGAGTCAGCCCCAGTAATCCCTTTTTCGTGACCGACACCAGCGGAGTCACCCACGCCATCACTACCAACACCTTCGCCAACGCCATTGCGCGCACGCCCACGCCCGGTCTCAACGGCTACTCCGGCTACCAAATCTTTGCCAACGACGCCTACTCCCACTACAACGCCCTGCAGATGAACCTGACGCGGCGCTGGGGACAGGGCTACCTGCTGGCGGCCTACACGTTCTCTCGCTCCACTGACGCGACCTCCACAGGCAACACGGCGTTCAATACCGCCTACAACGACCAGAGCAACATCAACGCTTCGCGCGGGCTCTCCGACTTTGACCGCACCCACCGCCTGGCCCTTAGCTACGTTTACGATCTGCCCATTTTTGCGAGCGCTACCGGCGCCAAAGGCGCTCTGCTCAAGGGCTGGGAAGTGAGCGGCGTCACCATCTTCCAGTCGGGCACGCCCTTCTCCATCATTGATTCGGCGGCCGGCACCGGCTTCCTAGGGGCGGGCAGCACCCCGCTGCTGGGCGCCAGCCTGGCTCCGGGCGCCACCTTGTCGCAGGGCACGACCAGCGGTGACATCTTCAACCGCATCAACGGCTACCTCAATCCCGCTGCCTTCACTACCGCGCCGCTGCTCTATCCGGCACAGTGCCAGGCCGATTCCAACTTCTGCACCACCGACTTCGGCAACCTGGGGCGCAACATCTATCGCGGGCCTTTCCAGCAGAACTGGGATTTCTCGGCGATCAAGATGTTCCGCCTGACCGAGCGCCAGTCACTGCGCTTCACCGCCGACTTCTTCAACCTCTTCAATCATCCCAATTTTGCCAGTCCGGCGTTCACCGACGTGGAGAGCCCGGCCAACTTCGGACAGATCACCAATAGTGTGGGCACGCCGCGTCTGATACAGTTCTCTTTGAGGTACGCCTTCTGATGAAGAGCAATACCAACCCCCGCATTCCCATGCTGGAACGCAACCAGGTTCCGGAGGAGATCGGGAAGCTCTACGATCTCCTGCTGGAACAACGGGGCGTAGTCCCCAATATGTTCAAGACCGTCGCCCACACGCCGGCGCTGGCGCTGGGCATTGCCGGCTTTCTCAAGCCGCTGCTGGGCGATGGAGCGCTCTCCGGCTGGTACAAGGAACTGGTCGCCACCCGGGTGGCGATCCTGCAGGATTGCGATTATTGAACCTCCGCGCACACTGCTTCGGCGAAGCAGAAGGGCGCCAGCGAGGCGCAGGTGGCCGGAATCTGGGATTTCGAGAGAGGACCCTACACGGATAAAGAAAAGCTGGGCTTCCGGGCAGCCGACCGCATCTACCGTTCGCCCCATGAGTGGGACGATGAGTTTTACCGGGAACTGAAAGCCAACTTTAGCGACACGGAAATTATCGAGCTGACGGCGACAGCGGCGGCGTTCGTGTTTTTTCCCCGTCTAGTAGACGCCCTGCGCATTCCCACTACGCCGCTTCCGGCGGCGGTCGCGAGGAGGGCGTAGCCGTGCGGCAACCAGCTTCCCGGCTGGCGGTGATGACCGGCGAGGGCGCGCTTTCCGTTTTCGCCCGCGCCAAGGAACTGGAGGCCCAGGGACGCTCGATTATTCACCTGGAGCTCGGCGAGCCGGACTTCCATCCCGCAAGTGACGTGGTGCAGGCCGCCAAAGACGCTCTGGATGCTGGCAAAGACCGCTATTGTCCGGTGAAGGGCGTGCCCGCGCTGCGCGAGGAAATTGCCGCCTACCTCGAGCGCACACGCAACCTGCAGATGCGCGCCGAAAACGTTGTCCTGGCGCCCGGCTGCAAGATCGCGTTGTTTTTCGCTCTCATGGCGCTGCTGGAACCCGGCGACGAGGTGCTCTATCCCGATCCTGGCTTTCCCGGCTATCCCTCAATTACGCGCGGCTTCGGCGGCGTGGCAGTTCCTTATGAACTGACCGAGCATAACCGGCTGCAGCCCGATCCCGAGGAAGTCGCGGGCAAGATCACGGAGCGCACCAGGGTTTTGATTACCTGCTCGCCCAACAATCCCACGGGCACGGTTTACAGCGACGAAGTACAGCGCGTTCTGGCCGAACTGGCTGTCAAGCACGACCTGATTGTGCTCTCCGACGAAATTTACGCGCGCATCGTTTTTGGCGGCGAGTACAAATCCATGCTTAGCTATCCCGGCATGGCGGAGCGCACTTTCATCGTTGACGGTTTCTCCAAGAGCTTTGCCATGACCGGCTGGCGTCTGGGTTACACCGTGGCGCCAGAGCGCTTTGTGCCGGCGCTCGACCTGCTGGCAGTGAACAGTTACACCTGCGTGGCCGAGTTCACCCAGTGGGCGGCGATCGAGGCGCTGCGCGATTCCCAGGGCGCTACCCCGCGCATGGTGCGCGAGTTCGAAGGCCGGCGGCAACAGTTCATCGCCGACCTGAACCGCATTCCCGGCTTCCGCTGTCTGCCGCCCGAAGGCGCGTTTTATGCCTGGGTGAACATTGCCGACACCGGCATTTCGGCCGAGGAACTTTGCCGCATCATGCTGGAGGAGACGGGCGTGGCCGCCATTCCGGGCGCGGCCTTTGGCGAGGCCGGCCGCGAGTTTGTACGCTTCAGCTTCGCTTCGTCGAATGCCACGCTGAAAGAGGCGACCGAGCGCATCCAGAAAGTTTCCGCGGCCTGGTCGGCGCCGATGGTGCGCCGCTAGATAAAGAGGATTCACCACAGAGGCACAGAGAAGATCAAGTCAGGTTTTCATTATGTGTGCCGCCGTCCATGGCGGGCGAAATGAACCACGAGGCGGATGGAGCTTCGATCCATGGCAATGTGCGAGAGTGGTTTTCATTCGTCAATCGACAATCATCAATCGTTAATTTCAACAAGCGTCAATTACAGCAATCATCAATACCATGATTAGAACACTTGCTCTGCTTCTGCTGCTCCCCACTCTCGCCCTGGCCCAGGCTCAGCCCTATTCCGGGCCCGACCTGCCGGCTACCTACCAGCGCCTGCTGGGCGAGATTGAGAAGATCCCTATTTACGACCACCACGCCCATCCCGGTTTCTCGGACGATCCCGACGTTGATGCCATGGCTGCGCCGCCCAACTACAGCTCACCGCTGCGCGAGCGCCTGGACAATCCCGAGATGATCGCCGCCATGAAGGCGCTCTGGGGTTATCCCTATGACGACATGAGCCCGGAGCATGCCAAGTGGCTGGTAGCCAAAAAAGCGGAGTTGCGCAAGCAGTTGGGCGATGCCGGTTACTGGGACCGCATCCTCGACAAGCTGGGCATTGAAACTTCCATCGCCAACCGCGCCATGATGGACTACCTCGACCCCCACCGCTTCAAATGGGTGTTCTTCGCCGACTCCTTCATGTGGCCGTTCAATAATCGTGAAATGACCGCACGCAATTCCGACGAAGAGGTTTACATCCCGCTGCAGGAAAAAATGCTGCACCGCTGGATGCAGCAGGAAAACATGAGCGCGCTGCCAGCCGGCTTCGGCGACTATCTGCAGTTTGTGTCCCGCACTCTGGAAGACAACCAGCGCAAGGGCGGTATTGCCATCAAGTTTGAGGCCGCCTACTTCCGCTCCCTGCATTTTGGCGACCCGCCCAAGGCGCAGGCCGAGGCTGTCTATCGCAAATACCGTGCCGGCGGTGTTCCCTCCATGCAGGAATACACCACGTTTCAGGATTACATTTTCCGTTACCTGGTGCGCGAGGCCGGTCGCCTGCACCTGGCCGTGCACATCCACACCGCCGTGGGCATTGGGGATTACTTCGACATCACCCACGGCAACATCATGAACCTGGAAAACGTCCTGCGGGATCCGCGCTACAAGAACGTTACCTGGGTGATGATTCACGGCGGCTACCCGCTGGAGCGCGAGGCCATCTGGCTGGCGGCCATGAAGAATGTCTATCTGGATTCCTCGCTGATGGAAGTGGATATGTATCCCGCCCAGTTCAAGGAGTCATTGAAGCAGTGGCTGGAGCTGTTTCCCGACAAGGTCACCTATGGCTCCGACTGCTTCCCGTATAACGACGTGATGGGCGCGGAAGAGAGCTACTGGCTGGGCGTTCAGACGGTACGCGAAGCCCTGGCGGGCGCGCTGGCGGAGATGGTTTCGGAACACGAAATCAGTGAAGAACGCGCCTTGCAGATGGCCCATGCCTACCTGCACGACACGGCGGCGGGCTTGTACAAATAACGAAACTTACCGCGTGGTCGCCACCGCCCCGCGCTTCTCCATGGGCACAAACGCGCGTTCCTGCTCGCCGGTGTACACTTGGCGCGGGCGCGCGATCTTCTTCTCCGGATCCAGCAGCATCTCGTTCCACTGCGCCAGCCAGCCCGCCGTACGCGGAATGGCGAACATCACCGTGAACATCTCCGGGTTGAATCCCATGGCCTGATAAATAATCCCCGAGTAGAAGTCCACGTTGGGATAGAGCTTGCGCTTCACGAAGTACTCGTCTTCCAGCGCGATCCGCTCCAGTTCGAGCGCGATGTCGAGCTTGGGATTGCGGCCGGTGGCTTCGAACACCCGCTCCGCCGTCCACTTGATGATCTTGGCCCGCGGATCATAGTTTTTATAGACGCGGTGCCCAAAGCCCATCAGCTTGCCGTGGCCCTCCTTGATTCGCTTGATGTAAGCAGGCACGTTCTGCTTGGAACCGATCTCGTCCAGCATTTTCAGAACTTCTTCGTTGGCGCCGCCGTGCAGCGGGCCGGACAGCGCCGCCGCGGCCGCCGCCGTGGTCAGATAAGGATCGGTGAGCGCGCTGCCCACCGAGCGCATGGCGTTGGCGCTGCAGTTCTGCTCGTGATCGGCGTGCAGGATGAAGAGGATATCCAGCGCCCGTTCCAGAACCGGATTGGCCATGTACTTGGGCTCCATCATCCGCCACAGCATGTTCATGAAGTTCCCGGTGTAGCTCAGGTCGTTATCCGGGTACACATAGGGATAGCCCTTGCTGTGCCGGTAACAATAGCCTGCGATGGTGGGCACTTTGCCGATCAGGCGCAGTATCTGGTGCTTGCGGATGTCCGCGTCTTCCACCTGCTTGGCCTCGGGGTAAAGCGTGGAGAGCGCGGCTACCGTGCTCACGAACATGCCCATGGGGTGGGCGTTGTAGCGGAATCCCTCCAGGAACTTCTTCACCGTCTCATGCAGCATGGTGTGGTGCGTGACCTGGAAAACCCATTCCTTCATCTGCGCTTGCGTCGGCAGTTCGCCCCAGATCAGCAGGTAGGCCACTTCCAGAAAGCTGCAGCGCTCGGCCAGCACCTCGATGGGATAGCCGCGATAGCGCAGGATGCCGCGGTCGCCGTCAATGAAGGTGACGCTGCTGCGGCAGGAAGCCGTA
>JBLMXE010000377.1:0-7081 GCA_050257615.1 Chlamydiota bacterium
ATCTGCTCCAGCAGGGGCAGCAGGTCCTTCATGGAGCTGATTTTCTTTTCGTGGATCAGGATGTAGGGATCCTCGAGCACCGCTTCCATGCGCTCGGGGTCGGTCACGAAGTAGGGGGAGAGGTAGCCGCGGTCGAACTGCATGCCCTCAACCACGTCCAGCTGCGTCTCCATGGTCTTGGACTCTTCCACGGTGATGACGCCGTCCTTGCCCACCTTCTTCATGGCCTCGGCGATGATGCGGCCGATGGTCTCATCGTTGTTGGCGGAGATGGTGCCCACCTGGGCGATCATCTCGCCGGTGACCGGCTTGGAGTATTCGTCCAGCTTGCCCTTGCCGCGGTTGCCTTCTTTGTCCATCACGCCGCAGACGGTCGAGACCGCCTTGTCAATGCCGCGCTTCAGGGCCATGGGGTTGGCGCCGGCGGCCACCGTCTTCACGCCTTCGCGGAAGATGGCCTGGGCGAGAACGGTGGCGGTGGTGGTGCCGTCGCCGGCCACGTCGCTGGTCTTGCTGGCCACTTCGCGCACCATCTGCGCGCCCATGTTCTCCAGGGGCTCTTTCAGTTCGATTTCTTTGGCAACGGTGACGCCGTCCTTGGTGATGGAAGGCGAACCGAATTTCTTCTCGATAACCACATTGCGACCCTTCGGGCCCAGCGTCACCTTGACCGCATCAGCCAGGAGGTTAACGCCGCGAAGAATCGCCTGCCGGGATTCTTCTCCGTGAACAATCTGCTTTGCCATACTTGTCGTCTCCTAAGATTTCAATTCTTGCCGACGGCTGGCGTCGGATGAAAATTCGAGCTAGCTAGCTGACTGGCTGACTAGCCACTAACTAACAGCTACCGCCTCCCTGCCGCGGCGTGCTCCTTCTCGTTCTTGCGCGCGCCTTCCAGGATGCCGAGGACTTCCTCTTCCTTCATGATGAGGTAGTCTTCGCCGTCAATCTTCACTTCGGTGCCGGCGTAGCGGCCAAACAGAACGCGATCGCCGGCCTTCACCGCCAGGGGGAATACTTCGCCTTTCTCGTTGCTCTTGCCTTTGCCAACGGAAATGACTTCGCCCTCCTGGGGCTTGTCCTTAGCGGTATCGGGGATGATGATGCCGCCGCGCGTAGTCTCGGCTTCTTCCACGCGCCGCACCAGGATGCGGTCGTGCAGTGGGGTAAATTTAGCTGCCATGCTCCTTGACTCCTTTCAGAATTTGCTTCTGCGAATGGTTGAAGTTGGAAAAAGTTGAAATTAGGTTCAATTTAAAGGGGTCGGGGCGAGGCCGTTAGCACTCTCTCCCCTTGAGTGCTAAATTTTAAAAAGCTTAGCGGGTTATTGTCAAGCGCGGGGGCAGGGGCAAGAGCAACCGTATTGCTGGGAGAGCCTTACAACGCATAAATTTCCAGTCCTCGGGAAAGCCAGCAGGACAACGGGTAATGGGGCGGCTCGTCTCTAAGGGAGATGAGGGTGGAAAGGCCACTGGACAGAAGGAATCAAAGTGGTAAAGTCGCAGGTGTTTTCGCCACCCCCGCGGCGAAAGCCAAGGCAGTACTTCCCAGGTTGGTGGTATGCGGAACCCCTCTCTCTCCTGGCAACGGGCCGCTGGATGGTGGTCTAAGCCTGCAATAAATCAAGAACATAGAAGACCATGGTTGAAGTTGGCACCGATGCTGGTGGGGGCGGTGGTGCTGCTGGGCACGCCTCTCACGCCTCTGTGGAGCCAGCAGACGACAGCGCCGACACAAACGACGACGGCGAGCGCCACCGCGCCGCTGGTCCTGGGCAACGTCCAACCGACACCCGCGGAAATCGTCCCATCGCCAGCGACACGCGCCGTCAAGCGGCTAAAACCCGAGGACGACGTCAACCTGATTGGGCAGCGCAACGTAGGTAAAGGGGTCAACTTTTATTCGTTGGAGAAAGAGCGGGCGCTGGGCCATCGGCTGGCGGAGGAAGTGGAAAGCCAGTCGCGGATGATCAGCGATCCCGTAGTTAACGAGTACGTGAACCGGGTTGGGCAAGCCATTGTGCGCCATTCCGACGCCAAGGTTCCCTTCACCATCAAGGTGGTGGACGACGACGAAATTAACGCCTTTGCTCTGCCGGGCGGTTTTTTTTATGTGGACAGTGGGCTGATTCTGGCCGCGGACAGCGAGTCGGAGCTGGCAGGGGTGATGGCGCATGAGATCGCGCACGTGGCGGCGCGGCATGCGACAAGAAACGCCACCCGGGCTCAGATTTTTAACCTGGCCTCGATTCCGCTGATTTTTGTGGGCGGGCCGGTGGGTTACGCAGTGCGCGAGGTAGCGGGTCTGGCGGTCCCCATGTCGTTCCTGAAGTTCAGCCGCGACGCAGAGCGGGAGGCCGACCTGCTGGGACTGCAGTACGACTACGCCGCCGGTTACGACCCGCAGTCCTTTGTGGCCTTTTTCGAGAAGCTAAAAGCGGGGGAGAAGCAGCATAAGGGCATGATGGCGAAGGCGTTCAGTACCCATCCCATGACTTCCGACCGGATCAAGCGGGCACAGCAGGAAATCGCCACCATGCTGCCGCCCAAGGCGCAATACGTGGACGACACAAGCGAGTTTCAGGAAATCAAACGGCGGCTGGCTCGAGACGTGGAGGAACACCGTCCGGATAGCGGCGGACCGCCCAAACTGATACGGCGCGACCGGAAAGAGAAAGACAAGAATGATGGCGGGCCGGTGTTGAGAAGGAAGCTGGCGGCGCAGTAGGAGGAGGCAAGGTTTCATGGTTTCATGGTTTCATGGTTTCAAGTTTCAAGGTTTCAAGTTTCAAGTTTCGAGTTTCACGGGATGGGAACCTTGAACCTGGAAACTTGAAGCTGAGTTGCAGGTGACAACTCCCCGCTAGCTGCCTACAATAAAGAACTGCCATGCGGAGAACGGTCACGGTAGCTCTTCTTCTCGCCTTCTTGGCTTCCCTCTCCTTCGCCAAGGATAAAAAGAAAAAGAAAAAAGAGGATCAGAACGCCACGCTGAATTTCCTGGTAGTGCGGGCCAGCAACGGCAAGCCGGTGCGCAACGCCGCCGTCGTGCTGCACGAACTGGATTACAAAGGGCATCAAGCCAAGGGTGGTTTCGAACTGAAAACCGACCTGGACGGCAAGACCAGCTTCGATGGCGCGCCCTACGGCAAGCTGCGAATCCAGGTGCTGGCACCCAACCTGCAGACCTTCGGCCAGGACTACGATATTGACGAGCCGGTAGAAAACATCACTATTAAACTGAACGCGCCGCAGAAGCAGTACTCGGTTTACGACAAGTAGGCCGCCAGCTAACCGGCCCGCTCAGTGCTCGCCCGCCGCGTCTTGCGGCGTAATAGGCAGCGGTGCCCTAGCACATTTCCCAACATTTGTTGCGAATTACCCTACGACATCTACTGCTTACTTTATTACACCTGCTGGCGCAGTTCGCGGCGCAGGACTTTGCCCGAGGGCGTGCGGGGGATGGATTCCACGAAGCGGATTTCGCGCGGCTGCTTGTAGCCGGTGAGGCGCTGGGCAACAAAGTCGCAGAGTTCGGCCGCAGTCCTGTTGTTGGGGGCATGGCCGTTGCGCAGGACCACGAAAGCGCAGGGTAGTTCACCGGCAGCAGCATCGCGCTTCCCTACTACGCCGCAATCGCGCACGGCGGGATGCTCCAGCAGGACAGCCTCGACCTCGGCGGGTGCGACAGGGAATCCCTTGTATTTAATCATTTCCTTGCGGCGGTCCACTATGCGATAGAAGCCGTCAGCGTCACGGGTGGCCACGTCGCCGGACCAGTACCAGCCGTCGCGCAGCACTGAAGCTGTAGCCTGCGGCTCCTTCCAGTAACCCAGCATGAATTGCGGGCCACGCATGACCAGTTCGCCGCGTTCCCCGACGGACACCTCGGAATCGCTTTCGTCCAAAATGCGGCATTCGGTTGCGGCCACGGGCTGTCCGATGGAATCGGGGCGATAGCGTGCCGCGTCGAGATAGCCGATATGGGTGACGGGCGAAGCCTCGGTCATGCCGTAGCCCTGGACCACTTTGATGCCGGTGAGTTCAGTAAAGCGGCAGGCCAGTTCAGGCGCCAGTGGCGCGGCCCCGGACTTTAGCCAGCGCACCGCATGCTGGCGGGGAAAGGCGCCCTGTTCCACAGCCTGGCAGAAGGCGTTGAGAATGGGAGGCACGCAGGGCATGGTGGTGATGGCATGGTTTGCGATCAGGCGAACCGCGTCGGCTGTATCGAAGCGCGGCATGAGCACAAGGGTGGCGCCCAACGCCATAAGCGGACTGAGCACTACATTGAGACCATAGATGTGGTACAGGGGCAGAAAACACAGCACCACGTCTTCAGGCCGGAAAGCGGAGCCGTCGGGTCCGATGATCTGGTAGATATTGGCGACCAAGTTGAAGTGGGAGAGCATAACTCCCTTGGGGAGGCCGGTAGTGCCGCTGGAGTAAGGCAGGGCCGCGATGGCCTGGTCAGAGGGGAGTTGCGGAGAGGGCAAAGAAGCCGAGGTGGGGTGCAGCAGTTCGGAGAAATTACCGTCGCCTGTGCTATAGACCCGCCGCAGCGCCGGCAAGCCGGAGAGATGCATGCCGCGAACACGGCTGTCGCTGATGAGTATGACGGCGCCGGAATTTTCCAGTTGGTAGCGCACCTCGCGTTCGCGGTAGCTGGGATTGAGCAAGGTAGGAATGGCGCCGGCAAGAGTGGCGGCATGGTAGGCGGAACAAAACTCCCAGGAGTTCGGGAGATAAATGGCCAGGACCTCGCCCGGCTGCAAGCCGGCAGCCACCAGGCCGCGGGCCAGGCGTTCAACGGTCTCGCCGTATTCTTCGTAGGTGAAGCAGCGGTGGGGAGAGCAGGAGGTGTCCACCAGGGCGGGCTTTCCCCCGAATTGACCGCAGGCCTTGAGGACGACATCGTGAACAAAGGTGTTGTGAGGATCGGCGTAGAGAGTGCGCATTTAATTGACGAATGAAGATTGAAGAATGAAGATTGAAAACCCCACTACCGCCATAGCATTCTTCATTCTTAATTCTTCATTTCTTAATTCCTATGCCCGGCCGAGTTTGCGCAGGAAGTCCTGCTCATTCATCCGGTACTTGAAGGCTTTCCGGCCATTAATAAAGACCACAGGGACTTCATCGGTGAACTGGCGGCGGAGAGCTTCGTCGGAGTCCACGTCAATCTCTTGCCAGCTGAATCGCGTCTGGCGGGCCAGCTTGGCCAGAGATTCCTTGACGATCTCGCAGAGGTGGCAGCCCTTGCGGGAATAGAGAACGACCTCGTGCGCCATGGGCAGAGTGTAGCAAAAGCTGAGGGAAAGAAGCGGGCGGAGATGAGTCGCCCGCAAGCCCGTAGGTGAGACGCTACGTGTTCCACGCTACATTTTCTTCTTTTTGCCTTTCTTCATGGGCGCGGTCGAGGCCGTTTCTTCCTTGACCGTCCAAAAGCCGGGGTTGGCAGAAACCAGCGCCGGCATGGGGCGGCTGAGGCTGGGTTCCACTTTGTAGTACTCTGCGCTTACATGGGTGATGCACTCCCTGGAAACGTGGCTGAGCATCTGCCGCACCATGGGACTCTGAAAAATCTCTTTGGCCGCCGCCGGTGGTTCTTCGTCTTCCTCTGCCAGTGACTTCATAGGTTGCACAAACAGCACCGCTGGCAGAGAGGGGCCGGTCATTATGTCGTAGGCGATCCAGTGGTCATTGTCGCCGGCCTTTTTGTGCAGCTCGATCACCTGCTTGGCGGCCTCGGTGAAATCGTGGCCACAGCCGGGCCGAAGGCTAATCGTTTCCGAAGACCAATAAGCCGTATCGGCCAGCGGCACCATGTCCGGACGGTAGGAGATTTCTTCGTTGTACTTGGCTAAGCCCGACGTTGAGCCGCCTTCGCTTTCCGCGCTCTCCTGCTCGTAGTTGGCGTCTTTGGCCATTACCGCCTGCCCGACCTTGTCCAAAGAGTTGGCGAACTTTTCCACGCCCGCCATGCTGTCCTGGAAGGTCACAAAGACGAAGGTGCTGTTGTCGCCGGTCATGGGCGAACCGACAATCCAGTACGAGTCTGGGGCGGCGGTTGCGGCCGCGTCGCGAAATTCTCCAACCGTCTTGGCGAACACGCGGAATTTGCCGCTGTTAACCTTGGCGTCCTCGTAATACACGTACTTGGCAGTCTTCGATGAATTCTCCTGGGCTGCCAAGGACCCACATATACATAGTGCTGCGAGTACAATCGCTACGACCTTGGTCATACCTGCTCCTTTCGTAGTAAACCTGCGAATTGACCTGGGATTGGGCGCTTCGAGGTGGGGGCCGGTGGTGCGAGGGGAATGTACATCCGGAGGGCGTGGAAGTCAAACAGCGACAAGCAGGAGTCGCGAGTCGGCGAAAGCATAGCTGAGGCGCGTAGTAGTTGGTAGTTGGTAGTTAGTAGTTAGGGCAACAATATACTTGCCGAATCAAGGAAAATCAAGCACAATCGGGCGAAGAAACCGGAGGTGGAAGCTCTGACGATGAGGGCGAACCTTATGACCTTGCCTGTGCTATTGCCGAAGATATGGGCGGGGGAAGGAGTGTGCTCATCGGCGTCATAAGCAATCACGATTCCGCACTAGATGACAAGGTACTTCACGGCTACATTGATGACAGCAAGCATCCTGTGGCTAGAATGATTTGTGCAGGCGGATACCTGTTTGAACCAGCAATGGCAAGGAAGTTTAGAGACACGTGGCAAGCTTTTGCGGCGACTAAGAGGCCAGATGATGACGGAGAGGGTGAGTTTTGCTTTCACGCCAACGACGCCATTCGGCGCGATGATGCGGAGGAAATATTCTCGAAATTGGTCATGGTGATCAAGGCAACGGCTCTCCGGGGATTCGTTGAGTTCGTTAAGCCAGAGACCATGCGGACACTCCATGAGAAGATCAAAGGCTATGTCGGCAGTGCATATTCTATGACCACTTTGGGATGCATGAAGCTGATGGCTGACGTGGCAAGAGAACAGCACAAGACCGTCCTATATTTCATTGAGGACGGTAATGAATTCGCTGGGGAACTGAGGTGCTTTCTCAATCAAATCAAGGACAATGCAG
>JBLMXE010000378.1:0-9064 GCA_050257615.1 Chlamydiota bacterium
AGACCATATCTCATTCCATTCTCGACGACGCCATCCATTCCAACTCCGAATTCGTGGTGTCTGATACCAGCCAGTCCAGCGACATGGCGGTGCGCAACAGCGTGATTGCCTACGATTTGCGCACTGTGATCTGTATCCCGCTGCGTCGCACCCAGGTGCAGGCCGCGCGCACCGCTGAGACAGCCGGCCAGACAGCCGTTCTGGGAGCGCTCTACCTGGACGCGCGCTATACCTCGCGCAATCTTTCTGGCGTGGGACACGATGTGCTGCACGCCATCGCGCGCGAAGCTGCCGCGCTGGTGGAAAACGCCCGCTTGGCAGAGGCGGAGGAAGCCAATCGCCGCTACGAGCAACAAATGGCCATCGCCGCCACCATCCAGCAGGGCCTGATGGCGGTCACCATTCCGGAGGTGTCCTTCGCCGCGCTGCAGGCGCGCAATATTTCCTGCAAAGAGATAGGCGGCGACTTCTTCGACGCGGTGCGCACCGGCGATGATCTGGCGGTGGTGGTTGCTGACGTGTGCGGGAAGGGAATTACCGCGGCTTTGCTGGCTTCCACGCTCCAGGGCATGGTGTACTCGCATCTGGTGGCGCGCATGCCGCTTCCCGAAATTGCCAGCGCCGTCAATCGTTTCTTCTGCCAGAAGCATATTGGAGAAAAGTACGCCACCGTGGTCATCGTGCGGCTCAGCAGCCAGGGCGACCTGGAATACGTAAATTGCGGGCATGTGCCCCCGCTGCTCGTCAGCAACGGTCAAGTGGTGCGCCCAGAGGTTTCCAATGTGCCCGTGGGCCTGCTCGCCGATGCCGGCTACCAGGGCGGTGTCTGCAAGCTGAGTAAAGGGGACCGCCTGCTGCTGGTGACCGATGGCGTCACGGAAGCGGAAAATGCGCAGGGCGAATTCTTCGAGGATACGCGCCTGCAGGAGATTGCCGCCCACAGTTCCTTCGACCAGATCTTCGCCGCGGTGAATAACTTCTGCGCCGGCACGCCCCTGGCCGACGACTGCACAGTGGTCGAGCTGCAGTTCACGGGCTAACGGCTTCTGTTCAGCACGCCACGGCCGCAGGGCGCCGTCCACCACGTTCCCACGGGATACAGCAGATGAATTTCACATTTCTGGACTGGTCAGCGATTGTCGCCTATCTGGCGATCACGCTGGCCATGGGCCTCTACTTCCGGCGGCGCTCCGGGCGCAGCGTGGACGACTACTTTGTTTCCGGGCGCAATGTCAGCTGGTGGCTGGCTGGCACTTCCATGGTGGCCACTACCTTCGCTGCCGATACGCCCCTGGTGGTCACCGGGCTGGTGTATAGCCAGGGCATAGCCGGCAACTGGTTGTGGTGGTGCCTGCTGCCCTCGGGCATGATGACCGTGTTCCTCTTCGCCCGGCTGTGGCGGCGCTCGGGGCTGCTCACCGACGTTCAGTTTGCGGAGATGCGCTACACCGGCAGGCCGGCGGCTTTTCTGCGCGGCTTTCGCGCGGTGTACCTCGGCCTGCTCATGAACTGTCTGATTCTGGGCTGGGTCACCAAGGCCATGGTGACCATTGTCCACACCTCCATGGGCGTGAGCGTGAACGCCGCTCTGGCTATCTGCATTTTCTTCCTCATTCCTTTCACCGGACTCTATGTTTCGCTGGGCGGACTCTGGGGCGTGCTGTGGACCGATCTGTTCCAGTTCGTGCTGAAGATGGCCATCGTGATCGCGGTCGCTTACTACGCTGTGGGGGCAGTGGGCGGACTGGGTGTGCTGGTGAGCACGCTGCATCACCTGCGAGCGACTGCTAACGGCGCCGCACCTGCTGGCGATGCGCTTTCATTCTTTCCCGACTTTTCTCGTCCCCTGACCGCTCAAGCCCTGTGGTTGCTGCCGGGGCTGACGTTTGTGGTCTATCTGGCGGTGCAGTGGTGGGCCTTCTGGTATCCAGGCGCGGAACCGGGCGGCGGTGGCTACATTGCGCAGCGCATTTTCAGCGCCAAGGATGAGCGCCACGGGCTGCTCTCGGTGCTCTGGTTCAACATTGCCCACTACGCCATTCGGCCCTGGCCCTGGATCATCGCTGCGCTGGCCGCTATTGTGCTTTATCCCCATCTGGACCATCCAGAAGCCGGCTACATGCTGATCGTCAACAACCAGATGCCGCACGCGCTCAAGGGCGTGGTCATAGCCGGGTTCATGGCGGCATTCATGTCCACCATTGCCACGCAGTTGAATTGGGGCGCCTCCTACCTGGTGGCGGACTTTTACCGCCGTTTCATTAAGCGCAACGGGTCAGAGGGTCACTATGTGAACATCTCCCGCCTGGTCACGGTCCTGCTGGTGATCTGCTCTGGGTATGTGGCCGCACAGCTCACCTCCATCAAGTCGGGATGGGAAGTGGTGCTGGAAATCGGCGCCGGCACCGGCGGCGTGTACTTGCTGCGCTGGTACTGGTGGCGAATCAACGCCTGGAGTGAAATCTCCGCCATGGCCACAGCCCTGGCCGTGACTGTCGCTCTGCGCTGGGGCGCGCCCTTTACCGGGGAAGGCCCGGTGCTGTTCGCCAAGACTGCAATCACCACCACGCTCGTCACCACCGTGGTTTGGATCGTGGTGACGTTCTTGACCAAGCCCGAATCGGAAGAGGTGCTGCTGAGGTTCTACCGTAAGGCCCGGCCCGATGTGCGCGGCTGGCAACCAGTAGCGCGCAAGACGCCCGAGACCCCTGCTACCCGCGACCTGGGGCGCAACCTCAGTTCCTGGATTCTGGGCTGCCTGATGGTTTATGCCGCGTTGTTCGGCATCGGCTGGCTCACCCTGACTCCGAGATGGCTGGGCGCGGTCATGCTGGTCATATCCGCCATTGCCGCCTGGCTGCTTTACCGCAACATCACCCATGGCGGCTGGCAAATGGAACCGGAGCCCGCGGATGCAGCCATGCAGGTGCGCACCGCTCTGCCTCGGCATTGATGATGTGCAGTAACAAACTTCATTTCCCGCGGACGTACGCGGATCAACACCGATGAATGCGCAAAGCATAGCTGGGCAGACAGTGACCTAACGCCTTCCTCCGTGCCTCTGTGTCTCTGTGGTGGATTTTGCTTTTTGCGGCATAGCAGCCAGGCGGCGCAACCAATCGCTTGCCGATGTTACTCTGAATATCCGTGTACCGGCCAATCAAAGACTACGCGGTCATTGGAGACACTCACTCCGCAGCCCTTATCAGTTCGGAGGGTTCCCTGGACTGGGCGTGCCTGCCCCATTTCAACAGCGGCGCCGTGTTCCTGCGCATGCTGGACGACGAGAAGGGCGGCTATTGCAGTATCAAGCCGAGTGACGTGAAGACGCGCTCGCGCCGCTACCTCCCCGGCACCAACGTCCTGGAGACCACGTTCAACACCGGCTCCGGCGTGTTGCAGCTTACGGATTTCATGCCTCTGCGCCGCCGCCGCGAGCTCACCCACGCCGGGCAGGACGTGGATAGCGATCACCAGATTGTCCGTTTATTACGTTGCGTTTCAGGCAGGGCCGAGGCGGCTATCGAACTCTACCCCACGTTCAATTTTGCCCGTGATCGCGCCAAGGCCGAAGCGCGCGATGGAGCCGTTGTGTTCAGCACGCCGCGTGATGAACTGCACGTGCACGGCGTCGGGTGCCAGGTTGGGGCGGACAGTAAAGCCAGGGCGCAAGTTCGGCTGCGCACCGGGGAAGCCGCCGTTTTGTGCCTGCACCATACCGGAAGCGGCAGCCCGATCATGCCGGTGGACCTTCCCCGGGCTGAGGCTCTGCTGGCCGAGACCCGCGAGTACTGGGAAACCTGGCTTCAGACCTGCCACTACCGCGGTGCCTACCGCGACTCCGTATTACGTAGTGCGCTTACTGCCAAGCTGCTCACCTTCGAGCCTTCAGGAGCGATCGTAGCCGCGCCTACCACCTCTCTGCCGGAGCAGATTGGCGGCGAGCGCAACTGGGACTACCGTTTCACCTGGGTACGTGACGCCAGCTTCACCCTGACTGCTCTTATGGTTCTGGGCTATTACGGCGAAGCCACCGATTTCCTCCACTTTTTCCGCCGCACTTGCCCGAACCCGGAAGAGTCGTTCCAGATTCTGTATGGCATTGACGGCGAGCACGAGCAGCGAGAGGTCGAACTCAGGCACCTCAAGGGTTACCGTGACTCCCGCCCGGTGCGCATCGGAAATGCGGCCGCGCGACAGAAGCAGCTGGATGTTTACGGTGAGCTGCTGCAGAGCATGTATCTTTATGCCACACACGAGGCCTTTGGCCGCCACCGCGAACCTTTCCTGGATGAACTTTGGCGCCTGGTGCGGCAGATTGCCGACCACGTGACCCAGGTCTGGCGCCAGCCCGACAGCGGTCTGTGGGAGATGCGGGGCAAGGAGCGCCCATTCGTGGACTCCCGCGCTCTGTGCTGGGCCGCACTCGACCGCGCCGTCAAACTGGCCGATGTCCTTAAAAAAAAGGGAGACCTCGGCGTCTGGAAGCGCGAGCGCGATACCATTTATCAGAGCATCATGGAGAACGGCTTCAACCCCAGGGTCGGTGCCTTCGTACAGTCCTATGGCTCGGAGGCCTTGGACGCTTCCGCCTTGCGCCTGCCCATTATTGGCCTGATCGGCGCCGGCGATCCCCGCATGCTTTCCACCGTACAAAAAATCGAGCAGCAACTGGTCCGCGAAGGCCTGGTGTACCGCTATCGCAAGGTGGACGACGGCGTCTCCGGTGAAGAGAAGGGCACCTTCGCCATGTGCACCTTCTGGCTGGTGGATGCCTACACTCTGCTCGGACGGCTGCGCGAGGCCGAAGAACTGTTTGAGCACGTGTTGTCGTTCCAGAACGATGTCGGGCTCTTCTCCGAGGAAATTGACCCCGACAGCGGCGAGCAACTGGGCAATTTTCCCCAGGCTTTTACTCACATTTCGCTCATCAACTCGGCGGCCCGGCTGGAAGCGGCTCGCGAGGGCCGAAAAACCGCGCCCCACATCCTTGCCGAGGGTGGAACTGGGCCGGCTGCCTGAGGAACTTCTTCGCCGCGGATTCCCGCGGATTTAAGGGCTTTTGGCGGTAGCACCGGCCTCCCGCACGGGCGGGGCGCCAACGCCACAAGAAACGTGGCAAAGACGTAATTCGTCAATCTTCAATCGTCAATCTTCAATTAGTTATACTGCCGAGCTATGCAAGAGCTGCGTGCCGCCATCGAACGCTTTTTCGCCATGCCCAAGGAAGCTCGCACGGAGGAGGCGCGCCAGGCGTTTCTGGAGTTTCGCCAGGCGCTGACCGAGGGCCGCGTTCGCGCCGCCCAGAAAAAAGGCGAGCGCTGGGTGGTGAACGCCTGGGTTAAGCAGGGAATTCTGCTGGGCTTCCGCCTGGGCGAACTGGTGGAGATGGACAACGGCGGCGCTTTGTCGTTCGTAGATAAGGACACTTTCCCCCTGCGCCGCTTTCACCCCGGCGGCGGAGTGCGGGTGGTGCCGGGCGGCTCCTCCGTTCGCCAGGGCGCCTACGTGGCGCCGTCGGTCATCTGCATGCCGCCCATGTACATCAACGTGGGCGCCTACGTGGACGAAGGCACGCTGGTGGATTCGCACGCCCTGGTCGGTTCCTGCGCTCAGGTCGGCAAGCGCGTGCATTTGAGCGCGGCGGCGCAGATCGGCGGCGTGCTGGAGCCGGTGAACGCCGCGCCTGTGGTTATCGAAGACGATGTGCTGGTGGGCGGGAACTGTGGGGTCTATGAGGGCACCTGGGTGCGGGCGCGTGCTGTGCTGGGCGCCGGCACCATCCTGACCCGCTCCACGCCGCTTTATGACGTTGTGCGCGGCGAGGTATACCGCGCCGGCCCCGATTCCCCTCTGACGGTTCCGGAAAATGCGGTGGTGGTGCCGGGCTCGCGCGCCATCGGCAAGGGCAAAGCCGCGGAATGGAACCTGTCGCTGTACACGCCGGTGATCGTCAAGTACCGCGACGAGCGCACCGACCGCGCCATCGAACTGGAGGATTGGCTGCGGTAGAAGCAGCACTTAGCACGTAGCACTTGGCCACTGGAGTTGGAAGCGGGCCGACCCCTGCGACCAAAATGCCAAGTGCCAATTGCCAAGTGCCGGTTCTTCATTCTTCAATCAACATTCTTCAATTACCCAGCATCTCACCTCTCATGGACGCCCTTGCGCCTCTGCTGGGAAAGACGCTGGTCCTCATCGCCCACCCCGATGACGAAGCAGTGGGCTGCGGCGCTCTGCTGCAGCGTATGCGCGAGCCGGTGGTTGTGTTCGCGACAGACGGCGCGCCGCTCGACCCATATTTCTGGGAGAAGTATGGTTCTCGCCAGGCCTATGCGGAGTTGCGTCGCCAGGAGGCGCGGGCAGCGCTCGGCCTGGCCGGTGTGCGCCACGTGGAGTTTCTGCGAGCCGGGGAAGGCTACTTCACCGACCAGGAGTTGTTCCGTTGCCTGCCGCCGGCGCTGGAAAGTTTTTCCGCCCTGGTGCATCACTACCGTCCGCAGGTACTGCTCACGCTGGCTTACGAGGGCGGCCACCCCGACCACGACAGCTGCAGCTTTCTCGGTTCTGTGCTGGCGCGCAGTCTCTCTCTTCCGGCCTGGGAGATGCCGCTCTATTTCCGCAGGGGCAACAACGCTATATTGTTCCAGCAGTTCCGGTCGTTGAACGGCGCAGAAGTCCCGCTTCAACCCACGGCCGAGGAGCAGGCAACCAAGCGCGGAATGCTGGAGGCTTACGCCTCCCAGGGAGAAATGCTCAAGCAGTTCAGCGCGGCCACAGAATGGTTTCGGCCACAGGCGGCTTACGACTATTCGCAGCCGCCGCACGCTGGCGTGCTGAACTATGAAGCCTGGGGCTGGCCCATCAAAGGCACTGAGGTCAGCGCCGCTTTCGCCAATTTTCTGCAGTCGGCGGAGCTTGCCCCCGCCTCACCCTCATGAACTCGCATCGGTTGCGCATTCTTTATGTCGCCTATCCGCTGCTGCCAGTTTCTGAGGGCAGCGCAGGGGGGGCCGAACAGATGCTGCGCGTTACCGAGAAGCAAATGGCGCGCCGCGGCCACTACACAGCTGTGGCTGCCTGTGACGGATCCCAGGTCGCCGGCGAGCTGCTGGCTACCGGGGCCGCGCCCAAAGAGTCCGACTGCTTGCCCCAGCGCGATGCTGAGCACAACGCTCGCATCCTGCAGTTCCTCGCCCGGCGACAACGAACTACGCAGCGTTTTCACCTGATTCACGACATGAGCGGCACCTTCTGGCCGCAGGCCGCCGTGCTCAGCCTGCCTGTACTGGCCACGCTGCATCTGCCGAGATCGTTTTATGCGGCGTCCATGTTTCAAAACTTCCCTCCAAACGTCAGTTTCACCTGTGTTTCGGAATCGCAAGAGCGGACATTCGCGGACATTCCGTGCGTGCTGGGTGTGGTGCGCAACGGAATCGAACTGGAACGCTTCCGGCCGGCGCAGCCCAAGAAAGGGCATCTGCTGTGGCTGGGCCGCTTCTGCCAGGAGAAGGGCGCGCACCTGGCCATTCAGGCGGCTCGGCACGCTAACCTGCCCCTGATCTTCGCCGGTCAGGTCTATCCCTTCAGCTACCACCAGCAATATTTCGAGCGCGAAATTGCACCTCATCTGAACGATGGACTGGAGCGTGTGAGTCTGGTAGAGGCTCCAAATCCGGAACAGAAGGCTCGCCTTCTAGGACAGTCTTGCGCTCTGCTGATTCCCAGCCTGGCCGACGAAACCAGCTCGCTGGTAGCCATGGAGGCCGCCGCCTGCGGCACGCCCGTTATTGCCTTCCGCCGGGGCGCGTTACCGGAAGTGGTGCGCGATGGCGTTACCGGTTTTCTGGTGGACTCAGTCGAAAAGATGGCGCAAGCGGCGGGCCGTCTGGGTGAAATCAGACCGGCAGAGTGCCGCCGCCACGCCGAGCAGAACTTCTCTGCCGCGTGCATGGCGGATGGTTATGAGCAGCTCTATCGGCGGCTGCTGGCAATGACCGGGGCAGAGAAAAGGGCTGCGTGAAGCATCTAGCAACTAGCATTTAGCCTGTCAATTGGGTGTTCCAGCGCTAAACGAACCCTTAGTGGCTAAGCGCTAAAGACCAATTGCTAACTGCCGCTTTTCGCCACGCACTTGCACTCACTGCGGATGAGGATGTTGCTCATGCTGCGCGAGGTGTCCCGCGCCTCCTGCACGGTGGTGTAAGGCCCGTGCCAGCGGGAATGAGCTTCATCGCTGCCGCTGGGATGCCCGCTGCCGTTGCGGCAAGTTCCGCAGGTGGAGCGGTGCAGCACCAGCTTGTGCGGTCCCGCCTGCCAGCTCTCATACAAGAAAAATGTAACTGGCTCGGGCGCCGCCTGCACAACAGGCTGTTCTGGAGTCGGTGACTCCTCCGCTACGGCAGCCGAAATTGCCGCCGTTTCCTTTCGGACCGCCGCACCAGCGTCAGTCTCGCTGGGTTCCGCGACAGGGGCGGATTGGCCGGCACTCGCCTCCACAGTGGTTTCCACCGGCGCGGGCGCAGGCCCTCCGCCGCTGCCGTTGTCCCCAGCCGAAACCGCAGTTTCAACCTGGGACACAGTCTGGGCAACGACGGGCAGCTGTTCGGAGACAGCGGCTTCCATTGCCGCCGCCTGGCGCGGACGCCGTGGAGGCACAGGCTCCGCCGCTTTAACCTCAAGTCCCACGCTGACCAGCGTCTTTTCCAGCTTGGCGCGCGTCTCTTCCTTCATACGCACCAGGGGCAGACGGTAAACCTCGCGAATCTTGCCCATCATGGCCAGCGCCGCCTTTACCGGAATCGGATTTGACTCCAGGAAGTTGGCCTGCATCAGAGGCAGATATTTGCGGTGCAGCCGCCGCGCCGTCTCCCAGTCGTTGTTCAGCGCCGCCCGCGTCATCTCCGCCATCTCGCGGGGAATTTCGTTCGACACCACGGAAACAATGCCCGCGCCGCCCAGGGAAATGATGGGCAGCGTGACCGCGTCGTCACCGGAGAACACCAGGAAGCCCGCGGGCACAGCGTTGAATACCTCCACGATCTGGTTCAGGTTGCCGCTGGCC
>JBLMXE010000379.1:0-8410 GCA_050257615.1 Chlamydiota bacterium
GCGGCTTTACGGAGCGACCTGTTGCAGGGGGGCATCGATTCCCGCGAAGCTGCGGAATTGCTGCAGGTCTTCCTCATGGGTCGTGGTTATGGGGTTTCGCAGGAGGCAGCCCGGGACGCTGCCAGCCGGGTGGAGGGCTCAGGCTGCTCCCTGACAGTCATTCAGAAGGAACTGGAAAGCATAGCGCTGGTGAATTGAGCGCAAGTCCAGACGGTGCAAGGCTGCCACCCTGGCGCCGGAGTTGAGAACGAGGTGGCTGCAGTAATTCTGAACCAGATTCGAATCTGATGGCCGGGCCAACCAGCCCGGCCGTTGCTTTGTAGCTTACTAGCTGGCTAGCTAAGCCGACGAGGGCTACGAGAGCTTGAGCTAGAAAGCCAGACACCTAGTCAGCTGTTCAGCACTCTCACGGAATGCTGCAAACGTGAAGCTTGCCGTTGGTGTAAGCACAGGGCATACCTGCCACGGGGTGCTCGAGCACCACCGAGTTCACGCCGAATTCCTGCTTCAGCCGTTGGAAGTCCTTGAGCTGGAAGCTGTTCCAGCCCTGCTCGGCCCGCACTTGGCGCTGCCATGGTTCCGCCAGCTGGGGAAACATGCTGGCCGCGCCACTGTCTTTCAAGGCATCGGCCAACATGCTGCGCTGGGCTATGGCGCGGAAGCCGTGCTGGTCTTCGCCCCGTAGACCCATGTGCTGGGGATCGAGGGCAAAGTAGGCGTCAACGGGAGTGTTATTTCGAATCCAGTCAAAGGTTTGCACCCACTGATTGGTGTCCCTGGTCCAGGGCAGTTCCAGGTGGGGCGTGGCGGGAAACAGCTGCCGCTGAGCGTACCACATGCCCAAGCAGAGTGGGGCGAACAACGCCAGCCAGCGCCAGAGCTTGTCGCGCAGGACCCACTCCGCCAGCAGCCCGCCGGTGAACACAAATAAAAAAATAAAGACCAGGTGCAGGGCGCGCATGGGCTGTAGTTCAGCCAGGTTGGAGAGCTGAGGTGGGATAGTGATCACCAGTGCGGCGGCAAAGAACAGCAGTTCGAAGAGGATGAACGCCGAACACAAACGTTCCAGCACGCGCTGGCCATGACGGCGGGCGATGCCCCCGAACCACCAGAACAGGGCCAAGGGAGCGAGAATTCCCAGCCACTCATACCATTCCCAGCGCAAGAGAAAGAAATAAGAGCGCGTATTCAGAATTTGCCGGTAGGCTTCGGTGACGGGAGGAAACAGGCCGAGGGGCATCAGGGCCAACACCGCCACCGGCGCCAGCTCGCGACGTTCCATAGCCCGCTCGCGACGTTCCATCAAGATCACGAAAAACATATAGGCCGCTCCGAAGACCACCATCAGGGGATGAATCAGACCGGTCAGCACGATCCAGACCAGCCCGCGCGCCCACTTGTGCTCCACCACGTTGACAATGGCCAGCAGGATCATGGGCGTGGAAAGCGAGCGCGTGTTCAAGTACTGGTCCATGATGTAAAGCGAGGTTCCGGCCACGGGAATGGTGAGCAAGGCAGCCACCATAGCCACCCCTCCCCATATCGCGCGCTGGCTGGTGAAGCACAGGCGGCCGATGCGCCAGCACGCCAGCAGCAACAGGAAGACAGCCAGTAGCTGCCACAGCAGCATGGCGTAATCCAGAGGGAGGTGGGAGAGGCGCACAGACGCGGCAATCAGGTTGGGATACAGCGTCATGTGTGCGTGCGAGGCGAAGAAGCCCTGGTTGTGAGGAAAAAGCTGGGGATTGAGGACCTTGAGCACGCCTGGCAGGTAAATCTCCGCGTCTTCCACGCCCGGGTGAAAGCCGGCAACCGCCACAGCACCGAGTGTCAGCAACAGAAGGATGGCCAGTGTCTTGAGGTCGAACCGGGAAGTGCGCAATAGGCCGCCTAGGTCGCCGAAAGGTGTCCGGCGCTGCGGGCGTAGTAGTTGTTGCCGCCGGTTTCCAGCTTCTTGCCCGCGGGGTTGAAGAGGCGAAAACGGCCCAGCCCCGCCTTTTGCAGTCCAAATTGCAGCGAGGTAGCCAGCACGCCCAGCCCATATTTCACGCTGCGGCGGAAGTTGATGGACGAGGCTTCAGGAAAATACTTGGTGGGGCAGGAGACTTCGCCGATGTGGAAGCCGAAGTAAACGCACTGCGCCAGCATCTGGTTATCAAAGACGAAGTCATCCGAGTTTTCCAGCAGGGGCAGTTCGGCCAACACCTGGCGGCTGAAGGCGCGGTAGCCGGTGTGATACTCGGAAAGCTTGGCCCCCAGAAACCAGTTCTGCACCAGGGTGAGGAAGCGGTTGGAAATGTACTTGTAACGCGGCATGCCGCCGCGCAGGGCGCTGCCACCCAGAATGCGCGAACCCAGCACCACGTCATAAACCCCGTAAGCCACCATGCTGGCCATGGCGGTGACCAGCAGGGGCGTGTACTGGTAGTCGGGGTGGACCATGATGATGACGTCGGCGCCGGCGCTGAGGGCCTCACGATAGCAGGTCTGCTGGTTGCGCCCGTAACCGTAGTTGCGGTCGTGAGCGAAGGTGTGCAGGCCCAGCCGTTGCGCCACCTGCAGGGTGCGGTCGGTGCTGTGGTCATCCACCAAAATGCGGATGTCCACCAGGTCAGGCAGTTCGCGGACGGTCTGCTCCAGCGTCTGCTCCGCGTTATAAGCGGGCAACACCACGCAGATGCGCTTGCCGTTGATCATTCGTTCGGATTACAGCCGCAAGCCTCTCTTCTCCAGATCTCCGCGATGCTGGCAGTATAGACTCGTGAGCCCCGCCAAGTGAAAAGTGGATGTCTTAGAAGTTTAAGATGCGGCGGGTAGGGGATGCAACCGGTATGATGCCCCGTTCAATCGAGCAGCATCGCGCGCTGGTTCCGGCCACAGGATATGAAACGCAGGCGGCGCGCACCGTAGTAGCGGTGCAGTCCCTGGGTCATGCAGTTTAGGCGCCCGCGCGTCCCAAGTCTGTGATTCATTCTCTTACCCACCCTTTGCTCAAACCGCAAAGGGGTGGGGCGACCCCCCTGTTTTGTTTATGGGATATACTTGCGCGGGAGGAAGGGTAGGCCAATCGCCAAAGATCCCGCCCCTACGAAGTAGAGTCCCTTCACCAGTACCCCACATCCATCGCAGACGCAGGAACCGCAAAATCCACCCGACGCCAGAGGGATTCGAGATTGCGAGGTGCGCTAGCCTTCTCAGGGCTCAGTTGGGCGGAGCCACGGGCTCAGGAACCGTGCCCGGCAGCATGCCGGCTTTGCCTACCATTCGGCACGCAATGCGATCTGCATCACCCGGGGATTGGTGAGCGTCTGTGTGTACACGCCGAACGTGCCCGGTTGGTCGAGACGATTGCCGATCGTGTTCACGTCGAACCGTACACTGTTCGACACATTGAACACATCCCAGCGGAAACGCAACGCAAGCCGTTCCGTTGGATGAAACACTTTTGCCAAGCCGGCGTCTAGACTGAAGTACCCGTCGCCGTGCAGCGGATTGCGAGTTCCTGATTCGCCCGGCAGATCGATGCGGAAAGCGCTGATAACAGCCTGTGGATCGGCGAAGGCATTGGGACCAGACCCTCGCCGCAAGTCTGTGCTCGTAAGCAGTCGTTGCAGGGTCGCCCATCCCTCGATGTCCCAGTTCGTTGGCCAAGTAGAGCCTTCGTCTACGGTCCACGGCATGCCGCTGGTCCAGCGAAACAGGCCGTTCAGTTGCCATCCGCCGAGGATGGCATTCAGGGGACGGCTCAGACCGGATCCAAAGTGCTGGCCGCGGCCCACCGGCAAATCAAAAATCCAGTTGGCATTGATCTGATGAGCCGGATTGAAATCCGAAAGCCCGCGCAGCTGCGCAGGTCTCCACGTGTTGATGATTTGCGCCTGGTTATTCCCTCCGGAGGTTGGTATCCGCTCCGCCTGCGAGGTCCAGTCAAGCGATTTCGACCATGTGTAGTTGAAGGCTCCCTGCAACCCGCTGCTGAAACGCTTCTGCAACATAACTTGCAATCCGTTGTAGTCGGATGAACCTATGGTGCGCCAGGTATACAGGGCTGAATACTGGTCGTGATAAAAGCGATAAGAAGGGTAGCTGTGGCCCGGCACATTCAGGCCCGCTCCGCTTTGGCTGTCCGGCAGATCAAGGTTGAACAGCGCGTAGGTTTCATTTCCCACGTTTTCCAGAAACTGGCTGTACGCCACTTGGGTCGCGGTGCTGGACGTTCCGAAGCCCACGTCGGTTCCCGCAAGTGGACCAAATAGATCCTGCCAGTAGGGAATGGGTGCGACATTCTGTACCGGCACTCCGTCGTGCGCCATCGTTGCCAGCATAGTTGCGGCCGTGAAGTAGTCCATGCCGCTCTTGGGATCCACCAGATCCAAAGGCATGGCCACGTCCTCTTGTTCGGGCAGGCGCCGGGAGAAGCGCCCCACGTAGGCCACGTCTAGTACAAGATCCCTTCCAATCTCTCGTGAAATAGAGAAGTCAACCGCGTGCGAATACGGCGTCTTCATTCCACGATCCATGCCCCAGCTTATGGCGAAGGCGTCGCTGGGCGGCGTGGCGGGAAAACCGCCCGCCGGAGCCGGCGGCAAAATACCGGCCGGAATTGCAGTGATTCCCGAAAACCGCGGCGCCGAGGTCACGCTTACCGTGCCGGGAACGTTGGAGACCTGGCTAGAGAGGCCGTAGGATCCGGCTGCGTCGTAGGAATTCACCGTAGCCGCGCCAAAATGGCTGTAGTACATCCCATAGCCGCCTCGAATCGAGGTTTTCCCAGTTCCTCCCAGAATCTTAGAGAGCCATCCATCACTGAAAGACGGCGACCAGGCAAACGCCACCCGCGGCGCAAAGTCGCGCAGGTCGTAATTCCAGAAGTCGCTTTGTCCGTTGTAACGGCCATTCGGGGCAAATGAGATGTGAGGAACGTTAATGGCGGCGCCGCCGTTGAGCCCCTGGTATGCGCTCTGGTTCAGCCAATCGGTGAGGCTCAACGGGCTGCAACCGCTGCCCTTCAGCAGACAAGGGCCAACTTGGTTGCCATTGGTTTCGGACGGAGGCTGCAGAACCGTCCATCGCAAGCCATACGTCAAAGTCAAATTGTGCGTCACTTTCCAGGAGTCCTGCGCATACGGTTCCAGCTCGGCCCAGCGGAAGTTCCGTACCAGCGCGGAACCCAAGGGCAATGAGTTGCCATGCTTGTCGTAGTTGTAGATAGCGTTTCCTTCCGTAACCATCCCCACCATGGTCATGAGGATGTTGTCGTATTCCAGCGAGAATGAATCCGCCACGCCCGGCAGCCCATACAACGGTGGGTCAAATGGAACGCCGCGATTGGCAATGCCGGAATCAATCAGCCAGCCCAGATTGATATTGGCGGAAGGGAGGGAGTTGGCATAGCTCAGGCGGTAGCTGGTGACGAAACGTGCGTTTCCTCCCAGCTGGATAGTATGTGTGCCCCTGTTCCAGGAGAAATCGTCGGTGAGGTCGTGGACCGGAACGTGATAGCTGGTCGAGCGCGTGAAGGCAATGGGTGAAGACAATCCCGCGAGCGTGACTTGTGGGTCCTGCGAAATACCCGCCGATTCTGCGCCCTGTCGCGTGTAACCCCAGCGAAAGGTGTTGACCTTGGTGGGAGAAAGCACAGCGGTGTAGCCCAGGGCAAAACCCTTGCTGTTGTCCAGAAGCGTCGTCGCTGGCGGCTGGCCAGGGAACTGCGGGGCCCCACCCTGATGGTCGTTCTGCAAATTACCGCGCCAGAACAGCGTGTGCCGCGCATCCGCCGTCAGGTTATAGTCAAGCCGGGCGATGTAAGTGTCGAATTTTCGTTTTTCGTTGGCAGCGAAACGAAATCCCGACGTGTCCAGACCATCGCCGACGGTGGGATCGTTCGGAGCGGGATAGCCCTGCAGGATCGACATAATGGCAGGATTCAGTCCCAGCCCGAGAGGATCCATACTCTTAATCTGTGCGGCTGTCAGTGTGGTCAGGCCATTGTTGGTGTTTTGGTAAATGAGAGAACCCGCCCGCATAGTGGCCGTGGGCACGGTTTGGACTTGGCTTACGGCTTCCCGGTCTCTTCGCCCTTCGTAATTGGCAAAAAAGAAGAATCGGTTGTGAATGATGGGTCCACCCAGCGACCCGCCGAATACGTTGCGGATTAACTTGGAACGCCGGTTCGGTTCGCCGCTGGCCAATTCCGATGCTTTCAAAAAGTAATCGTTCGCCGCCAGCGCGGTGTTCCGATTGTACTCGTAAACTGAGCCGTGGAACTGATTGGTGCCGCTCTTCGTGACTAGCGCAACCTGGGCACCGGCGGAGCGGCCGGCGTCGGCATTGGCATTGCTGGTAGTGACGCGAAAGTCCGCTACAGAATCCTGGGTGTTACGCAGCACGCTGGTAAACGCAAACCCATTGTTCTGATCATTCACATCCACGCCGTCCAGGGTGACGTTGGATTGGTCGCTGCGGGCTCCGTTCACGGCTCCGCTGCGCGTATCCGCGGTAGCGTCGATGCGAGTTCCGAGGTATGTAACCCCCGGCTGGAGGCTGAGCAGTTCCACGACGTTGCGGCCTTCAATCGGCAATTCGGAGACCTGTCGCGTGTCGAACCCGTTGCCAATGGTTGCGTCCGCGGTGTTGAGCATGGGCGTTTCCGCCATGACCTCCACTTGCTCACCAGCAGCTGCAACAGGCACTCGAAAATCTGCCGTAACCGGAACGTTGACAATCAGATTCAAATCACGCCGGTGGACAGTAGCAAATCCTTTGGCGCTCACCGTCAGCGCATACGGTCCAGGCGCAAGCTGTACAAATTCGTAGAAACCTTCGCTGTTGGTAGCGGTCTGGCGAACCATGTTGGTATCGGTGCGTGCCAGGCGAACCATGGCGTTAGGAATCACTGCCCCGGATGGATCAGTAATACGCCCGCGGATCGAAGCGGTGGCCTGCCCGTATGCCGTGGTGCTCAGTATGCCCAGTAGGATGACTGCGATGAACGACCACCCGGCCTGATTCGCCGCCGGACTGCCACAACTCTTCTGGGGGGTGCCAATTCTTCTACTGGACATGAATACGCCTTTCCCGTTACGCGGGTCGGATTCTGCTGAATTTTCAATTGGGCTGGATCACCGCAGCCAGCCATGCGCGGTGAATCCATGCGGAAAGCAACAAGGTCTTTCGACCGGGACTGCGCCACCTCGCGTCGGATGCATGCTGCACACTTCCGGCTCTCGATGTGGGGGCTAAGTTTCCGCTCGATTGCGCCGATTGTCAAGACAAAAGGGATTTTGTCCGGAGTGAAGCGGATTTGCCGTCGGCGGGACGACTTCCTGTTTGGGCCAATAAAAAGCTGCAATTGGAAAATGAAACTGGAGACTCCAAACCGGAAACTTGAAACTCTACTGGCGGGTGGCACAGCCTTTCCCGGAAACAAATCGGGGTGGCGGGTGGCCCCCTTTCCGGAAATGAATCGGGGTGCCCCACCCTTTGCGGGTTTTGCAAAGGGTGGGAGGGCGTGAGCGGAGGTCTGTACTAGAGTTCGAACAATGGTTCGTTTAGGGCCGATCATCCTTGAAAAAGCCGTTACGAAGCCTTGAGTTACGCTTGCGCCCACCCAACGAAAACCGCGTTGGGTGGGGCACCCACATTGGGATGGCGCGAACAAGAAACAGAAACGAAGGATGGGCTACCCGCCGGTCTTTGTGTTCGGTCTTTGCAAAGGGTTGGGGAGACAATCCTGGACTCCAGGCGCTTGATTGGAGCTTCTGCGGGTGGTGCTCGATAAGAGCGAAGGCCTTCTCAAGAGCAACCCATGCGGGGTCAGGGTGCCGCCCCTACGGGGCTCCTCCTTTTTCCCGCACCTTTCCCAGGACTGGATGGAGCCTGCCCTGAGTCTGGTCGAAGGGTCCTGGGCTTTACTATGGCGCGCCTACGGCGCTGAGTTGGGTGACCGTATCCCTACGCGTTGAGTTGGTGACCGCGCGTCTACGGCGCTGAGTTTGGCTACGTACCAAGTCGTACTACATGCGAATCTAGGTAGTTTGATATCGTGAAACCTGGGAAACCCTGCAATCTGCCTCCGTGGCTTCACTTTTGAAGGTGGAGAAAACAGGCCAGTCCCACAGCCCTCAGAAACTTTGAAACCTCCGAAACCTTGAAACCTGTCTTTCGAAATCAGGTTTTCTCCGTGCCTCAGTGTCTCCGTGGCAAAAGTGGGTTACTCGTGGCGCAGGCTCTCTACCGGGTCAAGCTGGGCGGCGCGGGTGGCGGGCACGGTGCCGAAGAGCACCCCCACAAAGGTGGAAACGCCCAGGGCGATCACCGCCGACCAGCCTGAAATGGGCAAGCGGTAGTCGGTTAGGAAGCGGACGGAAAAGGGCACGGCCAGACCAATGATGATGCCGAAAAGCCCGCC
>JBLMXE010000380.1:0-2652 GCA_050257615.1 Chlamydiota bacterium
CAGACCGTGAGCATGATGTTTTACAGATGTCACGTCGAAGAGGCATTTGGCTCTTCGATTACGAGGACATCAAACACAAGACACCGTTCAGCATGTTCGCATGGCTGGTGCTCGGAACTGGCGCTCTGGCTGGCGGATCTGCGTTCCTGTGGCTGATCATTGGGCGATGGAGTAACAACGCGACCCTTTTATCCAAAACAATCAGCTTGGTTATACCAGGGGCAATGATCTGCTATGGCATCGCTTTTGCTCCGGCAGGGCTTATCTATTTCTTGCGTCGGAGGCGGGGCGAAGCTTTGGGCATGTGGGATCACGAACGTGCAAAGATGGCAGGTGAATCTCAGAAGGAGGGGGGGTCGAGGTCATGAGTCACGGTAGCCATTGTCACAGCAAACCAGTTCCCAGCTATGTCATCCTGAGCGAGGACGCGCCATACAGATGCGCGTCCGAGTCGAAGGACCGCTATGCGACAGCCAAGGCATTATTACGTCTATATACTCGGCAGCATTTCAGGAACACTTTATGTCGGAATGACAAATAATCTGCACCGGCGCGTGTGGCAACATAAGCAGCACGAGATGGAAGGATTTACCAAGCAGTATGAGGTTGACCGTTTGTTGTATTGGTTCAGCTTCGATGATGTGCGGAATGCGATTGATCGGGAGAAGCAACTGAAAGGTTGGAGGCGGGAGAAGAAGATCGCGCTGATCGAGAGCATGAATCCCGGCTGGGAAGACTTAAGCCTGAAGTGGTACGAGACTCCGAGTTGTGCAGATAGCAGCTTATTGGTGAGGAAGGATCAGGGATAGGGTGGGGTCCTTCGACTTCGCTGCCCAATTTGCAAGCAAATTGGCAGCTGCGCTCAGGATGACAGGCGAAGAATTTATTGCGGAAATGAGAATTAGCTATGGCCCAAACGATTGTTGAAAAAATCGCTCAGGCCCACCTCGCGGAGGGTCCTAACCGCCCGCTGCGCGCCGGGGATTTCGTTTCCATCCGGCCATACCACATCATGACGCACGACAACACCTCGGCGGTCATGAAGAAATTCCAGGGCATTGGCGCGAAGAAAATCCACGACCCGCGCCAGCCCGTGTTCGCCCTCGACCACGACATCCAGAACCAGAGCGAGGACAACCAGAAGAAATACCGCGCCATCGAGGCGTTCGCCAAACAGCACGGCGTTGACTTCTACCCCGCCGGCTCGGGCATCGGCCACCAGATTATGGTGGAAAAGGGATATGTCGTGCCGGGATCATTCGTAGTGGCCAGCGACTCGCACTCCAATATGTACGGGGCGCTGGCGGCCGTGGGCACCCCGGTGGTGCGCACCGACGCCGCCGCGGTCTGGGCCACGGGCGAATTCTGGTGGCAGATTCCGCGCAGCGTGCAGGTGGTGCTGGAAGGCCGCCTGCCCGCCGCCGCCACGGGCAAGGACGTGATCATCGCGCTGTGCGGCCTCTACAACCACGATGAGGTGCTGAACGCGGCGGTGGAGTTCACCGGCCCGGGCGTGGCCAGTCTCTCCATGGATGCGCGTTTCACCATCTCCAACATGAGCACCGAGTGGGGGCCGCTGGTGGGCTGGTTCCCCTGCGACCAGGTCACGCTGGCCTACCTGCTGCGGGTGCACGATGATCTGGCGCGGCAGGGCATGGAGCGCTTTGCCACACAGGAGTTGGAAGGCTGGCGCGCCAACCCGCCGCAGCCCGATCCCGGCGCCGCCTACGCCGCGCGCATCACCCTGAACCTCGACGAACTCACGCCGCATGTCTCCGGCCCTGACACGGTACAGGTGATGGCGTCGCTTGCGGAAATGGAACAGAAGAAGGTTGCTATCCAGAAGGCGTACCTGCTTTCCTGCGTGAACTCGCGCCTGGAGGACCTGGAAGCCGCCGCCCGCGTTGTTAAGGGGAAGAAGGTAGCGCCCGGCGTGAAGTTTTATTTGGGAGCGGCCAGCCGCTGGGTGCAGGAAGAGGCGGAACGCCGTGGCGCCTGGCAGTCGCTGCTCGATGCGGGCGCGATCCCGCTGCCCGCCGGCTGCGGGCCGTGCATCGGATTGGGCGTGGGATTGCTCGAACCGGGCGAGGTCGGTATCTCCGCGACCAACCGCAATTTCAAGGGCCGCATGGGTTCCCGCGACGCCCGCTGCTACCTGGCCAGCCCGGAGGTGGTGGCCGCCTCGGCCATTGCGGGCTACATCAGCGGTCCGGATGGCTCAGAGTCGCGCTCCCATACAATCACGCGCCACTACACCGAATTTGCAGGCGCCATGGCCGAGGGTTCTGAAAAAGTCGAAATCCTCCCCGGCTTCCCCGAGCGCGTGCGCGGGCGGCTGATTTTCCTGGCCTCCGACAACATCAACACCGACCAGATTTACGGCAAGGACTACACCTACCGCGATGACATGACGCCGGAGATGATGGCCAAAGTCATCATGGAGAACTACGACCCGCAACTGGGCAGCCGCGCGTGCGCCGGCGACGTGTTCGTGGGCGGCTTCAACTTCGGCACCGGTTCCAGTCGCGAGCAGGCGGTAACCTCGTTGCAGGCTAAGGGCATCCCTATGGTCATCGCTGCCAGCTTTTCGCAAACCTACCTGCGCAACGCGTTCAACAACGGTTTTCTGTGTATCGAGGCGCCGCAGTTCGT
>JBLMXE010000381.1:0-4094 GCA_050257615.1 Chlamydiota bacterium
ACGCAATCCGCTTTTATGTGGATAAGCACCTGTATGAGACGCGCACTCCGGCGGACCTTCCGCCAGGCACGTCCTGGGTTTATAACCACCCGTTCTTCGTCATTTTGAATGTGGCCGTGGGCGGAAGTTGGCCTGGCAATCCCGATTCCACCACCACCTTCCCACAAACCATGCTGGTGGACTACGTTCGCGTGTACCGCCGTTCAACTCGGTAGCCGCCTGCCTCTGCCCCCTTTTCCCGCCTCTCACTTTGGGCTACTCTAATGGCAGTCTCAAGTGACGCCCGCTCCGCCTGGGTTTCACCTTTGTCCTGCAAGCGCACATTTCGGCCCTGGAAAATGATCAGGCCCCGCCTTTCTTCCCGCCCAGTTCGGCTTCTGCAATGCTCGGCGCAACTGCTCCCACTGTTATTCGCTTTGAATCTTTGGGCGCAAAGTCCGCCGCAGCCACTACCCACCCTCACGCGCGCCGATCAGGTGCGGAGGCTTACTCCGGAGCAGGCGGCGAAAGGCTACCCGGTGCGGCTTCGCGGGGTCATCACCGACGATGTGCCCGCTCCCGATTTCTTCGTGCAGGACTCGACCGCAGGCATCTACGTGGAAGGGAGTAAGTTGCATAATTTTCCCCATCACTTCCGCGATCTGGTGGAGGTGGAAGGAGTCACCGGACCGGGAAAATTCGCCCCGGTGATTGTGGAGCAGAATCTGCGGGTTCTGGGCCGGGGCAAGCTGCCTGAAACCCGGGTTTATTCCTTCGAAGAGCTGGCCGACGGCCAACTGGACAGCCAGTGGGTGCAAGTGCGCGGAGTTGTGCGTTCCGTGGCCATAGACCGCACCTCCTGGCAGGAAGTTACCCTGGCCATGCGTCTGGCTTCAGGGCCGGGCCAGTTGGTAGTACGGGTACCCATAGACGAGCGACGTGATTTTTCCCGCTGGGTAGACAGCGAGGTTCTACTGGAAGGCGTGTGCGGCAGCCTGTTTAATGCCCAGCGCCAGCTCAGCGGCGTCCTGCTCTACGTGCCGCGCTTGAGCCTGGTGCGGCTGGAGGCTCCCGCCAAGCAAATTCCTTTTACCGCCCTGCTCACGTTTTCCCCCGGTGAAGGCGTCCGCCATCGGGTTCGCGTAAGGGGAACGGTGGAATACCAGCAACCGGGCCAGGCGGTGTTCCTGCAGAACCAGGGCAAAGGGTTGCGCGTTCGGACCCAGCAGGATTCCCAGCTGGCGCCTGGCGACGTGGTGGACGCGCTGGGCTTTCCCGCTATGGGAGAATCCGCCCCTGTGCTGGAAGATGCGGTGTTTCAGTTCGTCCGCCACGGCGCAGCTTCCGCGCCGGTTCCGCTTGACCTCGCTGTTCCCTGGGAAAAATATGACGGCATGCTCATTACCACCGAGGCCACCGTGTTGCACCGGGAAGTGCAGCCCGAGGGTGTGCGCCTTCTCCTGCAGCGCGAGCAGACCGTCTTTGAGGCCACCCTGCAAGACAGCGGCCCGGCGCAGGCCCTGATGTCAATTCCCGTCAATAGCCAGGTGAAGATCACCGGAGTTTGCCTGGTGCGCAGCGGCGGCCTCTGGTCCATTCCCCAGTCTTTTCGCGTGTTGCTGCGTTCGGCCGCCGACGTGGCTGTGCTGCGCGCGCCCTCGTGGTGGAATCTGGGTCACGCCCTCTGGCTGCTGGGTCTGGCGGTGGGGGCATTGCTGGTGGTCTTGGCCTGGGTAGTGGTTTTAGGACGGCGCTTGCGCGAGCAGATGGCGCTTATCCGCCAAAAGCTGCGCAGCGGAGCGGTTCTGCAGGAACGTAACCGCATCGCCCGGGAATTGCACGATACTTTGGAACAAGAGCTGGCGGGGATTACCATGCAGCTCGATCTGGCGGTGGACTGCTTCCAGCAAGCCCCGCAAGTTGCCCGCCAGGCTATGGAAACGGCGCGCAAGATGAGCCGCCACAGCATGGTTGAGGCCCGCCGCTCCGTCTGGGACTTACGCTGTCACCTGCTGGAACATGGCGACCTGGTTTCGGCTCTCACGCAAGTGGTGCGCACGCCAGCCTGCGGCCACGATGGGGTTACGGTCAGCGTGCAAGGCGAACCAATTCGTCTTCCCGTTCCTATTGAGATGAATCTGCTGCGCATCGGGCAGGAAGCGGTCGCCAACGCTGTGCGCCACGCCAGCCCTGCCCGCATCACGGTGGAATTGCGTTATGCTTCCGAATCCGTTTCCCTGCGGATTATCGATAATGGTTGCGGCTTCCGCCCCAATGGCGCCGGCAGCAGCGGACATTTCGGGCTGCTGGATATGCAGGAGCGAGCCCAATCCATGGGCTCGCATCTGGTGATTGAAACCCAGCTGGGGCAGGGCACTCGCATCAGCTTAGAAGTCCCAATTGGGCAGCAACAATCCCTTGACGAAGCACTCAAAGTCAATTCGTATTCTGGTAGTTGACGACCACTTCATGGTGCGCATGGGGCTTTCGGCCTCGCTCAACGTGGAGCCGGATATGCAGGTGGTGGCCGAGGCCAGCGACGGGGAGACCGCCCTGGCCGCTTACCGCAAGCACCACCCTAATCTCGTCCTTATGGATGTGCGCCTTCCCGGCATGGACGGCGCCGAGGCCACTGCCAGCCTGCTGCGGGAGTTTCCCCAGGCGGCCGTGCTGATGCTCTCCACCCATTCCGGGCAAGAAGACATTTATCGCGCGGTGCAGGCGGGCGCCCGGGGATATGTGCTCAAAAGCGCCCTGCGGGAAGAACTATTGGGCGCCATCCGTGAAGTTCATGCGGGCCGCCGCTACGTGGATTCCACCGCCGCCTCGGCCCTGGCAGAGCGCCTCTCCCAGCGTTCCCTGACGGGAAGAGAAATTGAGGTGCTGCGCATGGTGGCCAGGGGAGATGGCAACAAGGAAATTGCCGCCGCCCTGGACATCGCCGAAATCACGGTGAAACTTCACGTCAGCCACATCCTGGAGAAGCTCAATGCCAGGGACCGGACCGAGGCGGTTACGGCGGCCTTGCAGCGCGGCATTATCGCGCTGGAGTAGCTGCTATACGAAAGTATGATTTTCGCGCCCGCCCAGTGCGTGGCAGACTTCTCAAGCTTCGTTGTCATAAATTCTTTTGTTTATTCAAAGCAATTTTTTTGTTCCGCAAGGCGGTAGCAAGGAGGCGGCCATGTGGTCCCATCTGTCTGAAAAAAAGCTTACCCTGATCAGCGTTTCGGTTTTGCTATTTGTTGCGTGCTTCGGAAGTCTTGCCCTGCTGGCGCAAGTGACCTCGGGCGCGATTTTTGGCAGCGTGAAAGACCAGAGCGGCGCTTACGTCGCTAAGGCGACGGTGACGGTGAGCAACCCGGCTACCGGCGTGAAGCGCACCGTGGCTACAGGACAAAACGGAGAATTCGTGGTCCCCAACCTGCTGCCGGGAACCTATGCCATCGCCGTGGAAGCGTCCGGTTTCAGCAAGGTGGAGAAGACCAACATCATTCTCAGCGCCGCCGACCGCCTGGATGCGGGCGAATTTGTCCTGCACGTCGGGGCGACAAGCGCGGTGGTGACGGTTACCGCGGATGCCGCGCAATTGCAGCTGCAGTCCAACTCGGGCGAGCGCTCCGATCTGATCACCGGCAAACAGCTCAACGACGTGGCCCTCAACGGCCGCATGGTGCTTGATTACATGAGGCTGATTCCGGGCGTGGTCAGCGATTTCGATGGCTCGGCTTCTACGACTTACGGAATCGGCGCCTTCAACGTAAACGGTACGCGCGCGAATACGCACGAGTACACAATTGACGGCTCCTCCAACGTGGATACCGGGGACAATGCCACCACCCACGTGACCATCAACCCGGATGCCATCGCGGAAATGAAGGTGCTTACCTCCAACTATCAAGCCGAATTCGGCAAGGCGGGCGGCGGACAGGTTGCCGTGGTCACCAAGAGCGGAACCAACCAGTTCCATGGCAATGTCCGCTTTTTCCATCGCAACGAGGGCATGAACGCCAACAATTGGTTTGCCGACCAGGCCAATGCCGTGACGCCCGGCTCGGTGCCGATCGCGTTGTATCGCTATAACTATTTTGGTTACCAGGTGGGCGGACCCGTCA
>JBLMXE010000382.1:0-4589 GCA_050257615.1 Chlamydiota bacterium
GCGGCGAACGCCAGCGGAGGGGCGCAAACCCAGGGCGAGACAAAAACCACGCCCGTTGCCGCAGCGGGCCAGAACGCCGCTCAGGACAGAATGAGCAAGCTGGAAGAGGAATTCCGGCTGCTGACCGGCGAGTTGAGTGAGCAATATCAAACCAAGGTAGAGAGCGCGTCGCGGTATCGGGTACGCCTTTCGGGTATCGCGGTCTTTAACCTGTTCAATAATTTCGGCACAGTCAACAGCGTGGACCTGCCTTCGATCGCTCAGGAAACTCCAGCTGGGCAGTCTCATGGGAGCCTGGGAGCGACATTTCGCCAGTCGCAATTGGGCTTGTCGGTGATGGGGCCGGACTGGGCCGGAGCGCACACGGGTGGAGATTTACAGTTTGACTTTGCCGGCGGATTCCCTAACACCCCCAATGGGGCGACATTCGGGCTGGCGCGCCTGCGCACCGGGACGGCACGTTTGGACTGGACCAACACTTCGCTGGTGGCGGGACAAGATACGCCTTTATTCTCGCCGCTTTCGCCGACCTCTGTGGCCACGCTGGCTACACCATCATTCGCCTACATGGGAAATCTGTGGACCTGGGTGCCGCAGTTGCGAGTTGAGCATCGGATGCCGCTGTCGGATACGTCGAATATCTCCATATCCGCGGGTTTGCTGGATTCGCTGACGGGACAACCGCCGAGCGGGACGTTCTACCGCGGGCCGGAAGCGGGAGAGGCTTCCCGGCAGCCGGGGTATGCCAGCCGCGTGGCCTGGACGAGGGAATTATTCGGACGACCGATGATCTTCGGCGCCGGAGGATACTATGGCCGTCAGGACTGGGGCTTTGGCCGAACCGTGGACAGCTGGGCGGGCACGGGGGACTGGAACATTCCACTGGGAGGGCTGTTCAGCGTGCAGGGAGAGTTCTATCGCGGACGCGGGTTGGGCGGCTTCGGGGCGGCCGGCGATCGCAGCGTGGTCTTCAGCGGTCCTCCTGGGGACAGCACCACTCAGATTCGGGGTCTGGACGTCATCGGGGGCTGGTCACAACTGAAGTTCCAGCCACAAGCGAAACTGGAGTTCAACGCCGGCTACGGGCTGGATAATTCTTTTGCCTCTGAACTGCGCGAGTTTCCCTACGGGGAAGACTCGCCCTACGGCCAGTATTATGTGGACGCGGGACTGGCCCGGAACGGAGGCTACATGTTTAACACCATTTACCGGCCGCGCTCCGATTTGCTGTTTTCCCTGGAATACCGGCAAATTCGCACGTTTGAAATAAACGCCAAGGGACAACACGCCGGCCAAATTAACATGGTCATGGGAGTTTTGTTCTGAAATGATTACGCGACACATGCGCATAGCCGGGTGGTGCTGGGCAGGCATCCTGCTGCTCGGGCTGGGTTCGCCGGTTTGGGGTCAGGCCACGGTTCGAGGACAGGTGCTGCTGGTGAGCAACGCCAGGGGACACAAGAAAAAAGAGAATGGCAGCGTTGTGCTCTGGCTGACGCCGAAGGCAGGGCCGGTGCCGAAAGCGGAGTTATTGCGCGAGTTCAAAAGCGCCCAGCCGCTTCGGCTGGTACAGAGGAACAAGGCTTTTCACCCCCATATTCTGATTGTTCCCACGGGAGCGGTGGTGGAGTTTCCCAACCGCGACCCCTTCTTTCATAACGTGTTTTCGCTGTTTGAGGGAAAGCGGTTCGACCTGGGCTTGTATGAGGCAGGAACGACGCGGGGAGTCCATTTTGATCGTCCCGGGGTCAGCTACATCTTCTGCAACATTCACGCCCAGATGAGCGCGGTAGTGATAGCGCTGAGCACGCCCTACTACGCCATCTCGCAACCATCCGGCGAGTTCAACATTCCCAACGTGCCTGCCGGAACATACGAACTGCAGGTGTGGTACGAGGGATCAACGCCGGATGTACTGAAAGCGCTTAGGCGCCGAGTCACCATTCCGGCCAGCGGAGTAACGCTGGCCGCGATCCAGGTGCTGGAGAACACCTCGCTGGTTCCCCACAAGAATAAGTATGGCCAAAATTACGACCCCGGGACTTACGATCCTCTTTACCAGCAGCAGCAGAACGAGCGCTAAGGGACCAGGCGGCAGGATCAGAGGATGGCGTCGGAAGAAAGCGCGGCGGCCGGTTCCATGCCGGTTTCCAGCACAGCCTGCATGATTTGGTAATACCGCCCTCGCTTTGCCCAAAGCGATTCATGCCGTCCACGTTCCACTACACGCCGGGCATGAACAACCAGGATCTGGTCGGCGCGTTCGACAGCAGACAGACGGTGGGCGACAAGGAAGGTGGTACGGCCGGCCATCAGGCGGCGCAGAGCGCACTGCACCAGAAATTCCGATTGCGGATCCAGGCTGGAAGTGGCTTCATCCAGAATAAGGATACGGGGATCGGCAATAATGGCGCGCGCGATGGCGATGCGCTGTCTCTCGCCAGCGGAAAGCTTAACGCCATTTTCCCCGATTCTGGTTTCGTAACCACCGGGCAGGCGGCGGGCAAAGTCGTCCACATAGGCCGCGCGGCACGCTTCCAGGACAGCCTCCCGGCCTGCCCCGGGGCAGCCGAAAAGAACGTTTTCGTAAATGGTGCCGTCAAAGACCGACCCCTCCTGCAGGACGATTCCGAGCTGGCGGCGATAGGAGTCGAGCGTGAGCGTGGCCAGATCCATTCCGTCCACCGTAATGCGTCCAGAAGTTGGCGAATAAAAGCCTGCAATCAAGTTTACGATGGTGGATTTTCCGGCTCCCGACACGCCCACCAGGGCGGTTACGGCGCCGGGGCGCGCGAGGAACGAGACCTCGAGCAGGGCCGGTTCCTGCGATTCGTAGGAAAACGAGACATTTTCAAAAACGATTTCACCGCGGCAGCGGCTGAGCACCACGGTGCGTACGGCGGCCTGCGACTCCACCGGCATTTGCAATACCTCCCGGGTGCGTTCCAGAATCGCGCTGGCGTCCGCAAGCTGCGCTCCCGCGCGCGCCAGTTGAATCAAAGGCGGCACCAGGAAGCCCACGAAGAGGAAGTAAGCCACGAGTTCTCCCACCGTCATGGCAGAAGCCAGAACGGACCTGCTTCCCAGGTACATGAGAAGGGCAATGACGCCGCCGGAAAGCAAGGTGGTTAGAAAGTTGACCCGGGCGCGGAGGTCGGCGGAACGCAGCAGGTTGGCGGACAATCGCGCCAAACGGTGGGCAAACGCCGCTTGCACACGCGACTCAGCGCTATAAGCCTTTACCACGCGCACGCCGCGCAATGACTCCGCCAGAAAACTCCCCAGCTCGCCCTGCACCTGCATGCGCTGGGTCAGGACGGGACGCATGACGCGTACCAGGCGTACGATGGCAAAGCCAAACAGCACGACGCATGCCAGCACTACGGCGGTGAGGCGCGGACTGAGGTAGAAGAGAATCGCCAGGGTGACCAGCACGGTCAGGAAGCTGCCCGCCGATTCCACTATCCCTGGCCCAAGCAGGTTGCGAATGCCCTCCAGGTCATTCATGATGCGGGAGTGCCACATGCCGCTGGCGCTCCCCTCGTAGTCGCGCAGAGCGAGTTGGGTGATGTGGCGGTGGAGCTGCAAGCGCAAGTTAGCCACCAGGCTTTCATTCGCGCGGGCGCTGAAGCGGGTGCGAAAGTATTCGGCTGTGGCTTGCACCAGAATTGCAGCGGCAATAGCGCCGACCAGGGGCAGCAGCGCCCAGGTCTGCCTCGCACGCAGCACGTTATCCACAAGGAAGCGCGAGGAAGCGGGCAAAACCAAAGCGGCCAGGCGCGCCACGAACATCAACGCCAGGCTCAGGCACAGGAGGCGCCGTTGCGGGGCGGTCAAAGAAGACAGAGTTCGCAGCCAGGCCAACGCACCTTTCACCGCGACACCGTTTCCACCTGGCGAGGCGGAACGGCCTGCTGGAGGGTCAGCAAGCGCCGCTGCCAATGTGATCTTTCCCGCAAATAGCGCCAGGTTTCACGAATGTGAAACATGAATCGCCGGCCGGCATAGCGACATTCGGCGAAGTGTGAGCGCAGGGTGCGCCGGGGATGCCAGAAGCTGGTCTGAGTAACAGCCGGCGGCCGGTGGAGAGGAAACAGGCGCCGCTGTTCCAGCCGCCGCCATCGTTGTTCGTCGGTAAACTCACGAAAAAGGAACAGGCTCAACTTGCTGCCGGGAAGACCGTACATTGCCCATTTGCCGCCATACTCACGAACCCAAAGCGCGAGAGACCGGTAATCGTCCATCTGGAACCGCGGAGCTTGGCCTCCGAAAACGCAGACTGCCAGCAGAGTCGCGAGCCGGACGGCTTTGGCGATGCAATCGGCGCCGCCAATTCGTTCTTCGACCGACTGCCAGAAGGGGGCATTGGTTTGGGCCCCGGCGAGGAAGCCGGCGAGTTCATAGAGCCATGCCAGCCGGATCCAGAACTGCAGGGTGTGAGAGAGGAGGTGAACGCACTGGTGAATAAACCGATCTTCGGGAGCGAGCGCAGGAAAAATCAATCCACAGGCCCAGTGCAACCGGCGCCGCGCCAGCACTCCCGGCAAGGGCTCGAAGGTGGCGACTTCATGGTTCTCCCAGAGCGCGGT
>JBLMXE010000383.1:0-3411 GCA_050257615.1 Chlamydiota bacterium
GCGCAGCAGCTTGTTGAGGTCCTGCAGTTTGCCGCGCTTGCGCTCCCAGCCCATCCACACGCCTTCACGCTGGTCATAGACGCGGTGGCGGTGCAGCAGCAGGAACGATCCCGAGCTCTGCGCGGAGTATTTTTCGTTAAGCTTGGCGATCAGATCGGCGCAGAGGGTGACTAGCGGGTCATCTTCGGTAGCCTCCTCAGCCGAATCGCGCAGATCGGTTAAGAGAGCAAAGTGCAGGTGGGGATCGCGGTTGCCCAGGTAGCGGATTTCCAGGTCTTCGGCCAGTTTTCGCACCTGGCGTTCGTTCAGCAGGAGAGCAGGAACCGCCACCAAGGTGACGCAATCCTGCGGGATGCCCTCGGAGAAATCCAGCTTGGGCAGAATCTGCGCCGGCAGGATGGCGGTGACGACATAATTCATCACCTCCACTGCCGCTTGTGAACTGGGCAGGAACAGGGCCAGCATGGCCAGGAGCACCAGAGCAGGCGAGCCCACCGAACCGATCACGCCCAGCAGCACCGCCAGCATAATAGCCAGCGTGACCAGTTGTATGCCGCTGAGATAACAGGCATCAGGATGGCGCAGAAGGAAAGCCCGCACTTTCTCCACCAAAGGCGGACGAAAGCCGGTGCGCTGCTTCAGCAAGCTGCTTCCCCTTCCCACCAAGTAATAGCCGAGATGGGAGCGGCGGGCCGCAATGCGTGGGTCGCGGTATTGGCGATGCCACGCCTCTCGCGCCAGGGACAAAGCCTCAATGGCAACATCCATTTCGGATTGCCGGCTGTGGCAGGCTATTGCGGCCACGGCCTTGCGGTAAACGTCGCGGCTGTCGTAATCCATGCGCGCATAAGCGCCCTGGGGATCTTCGCGGAGCACATGGTCAAACAGGACCAGGGGCTCCAGCACTTCTTTCCAGGAAATCTGAGACACATCGTGCAGGCTGTGAATGCAGTCGCCCAAGCCGCAGGAAGCTTGCCGGTCGCGCAAGACGCGCGGAGCACGCTCGGCTACTTGCTCCAGCAGAACCAGCTTGAGGCAGAAGGCCAGGGCCGAGAGTTCTTCCAGGTCCAGCGCGGCGGTCTCCTGAAAGGCATCTACGTAAGCCGCGAAAGAACGCTCGTCGAAACAATAATCGGTTGCGGCGAGAAGCCCTTCCACGACCGCGGCAACGCGCGGAACCTGCTGGCCGCTGCGGCGGCGGCCTTGGGGCAGCGGCTTGAGAGAGCGGCTGGCGTCGGCTACGTCCTGCAGCATACTGTAGAGCAGGCGGGCATTGTCGTGCAGCCAGCGAAAATCATCGGCAATCGGCTCCTTTGGCAGAGGAGTGTCGAGCGCGCTCCACAACGGCTTCAGGTTCTTCTTCAAGACGCGGCAACGCTGCGCGAAGTAACGGCGGCAGCGGACGGCGGGCAGGGAAGTCAGCTGTGCCGCCAACTGAGTGGCTTCGGTGCGTACGGCGGCAAGGTCGGCGGATGCTTCCGGCTGTTCTTCGGACCAGCGGTCGGCCTCGGCGCAAATAATTTCGAGTTCAGTGTTCTGCTGCATGATAAGGGTCCCTAGCGGTAACTGGCGGCCTGCATTTCGAACATCTCGGCGTAGCGGCCGCCCAAGCTCGCCAGCTCGTTGTGACTTCCTTCTTCGGCAATCCTGCCGTTTTCCAGGACCACAATGCGGTCGGCCATGCGCACGGTGGAGAACCGGTGAGAGATAAACAGGGCCATCTTGCCGGCGGTTAGCTCGGCGAAGCGCCGGAACACTTCGTATTCGCTGCGCGCGTCCAGGGAGGCGGTAGGCTCGTCGAGAATGAGCAGTTGGGCATTGCGCAGGTACGCGCGCGCCAGCGCGATCTTCTGCCACTCGCCGCCGGAAAGGTCTACTCCGCCTTCGAAGCGCCGGCCCAGCATCTGCTCGTAGCGCGAGGGCAGCTTCTCCACTACCTCGTGGGCCAGGCTCTTGAAAGCGGCGTTCTGCAGCAGGTGAAGGTTGCCCACCTGCTCGATCTTGCCCACCGCGATGTTTTCCCGCGCCGTGAACTCATAGCGCATGAAGTCCTGGAAGATGACGCCGATTTCGCGGTACAGGTCTTCCAGGTCGTACTCGCGCAAATCCACGCCATCGAGGAGAATCTGGCCCTCGGTGGGGTCGTAGAGACGAGTGATCAGCTTGACGATGGTGGTTTTGCCCTGGCCGTTTTCGCCGATCAGTGCGACTCGCTCTCCCGGACGAAGCTGGAAGTTCAACCGGTCCAGCACCAGGCGCGTCGTGCCGGGATAGCAAAAAGAAACGTTGCGAAATTCAAAGCCGCGCGTGACGGGCCGCGGCGCAGGCAGCGCGTTGGGCTTCGACCGGATGGTGGGCTGCATCTCGAAAAACGCCAGCAGGTCGGTGAGGAACAGCGCCTGGTCGGCAATGCCGGACAGGGTGGAGAAAATCTGCTGGATATTGCTGCTGACCTGCACGATGGCGCCGGTCAGGGCGGTCAGCGTGCCGATGCTGATGGTGCCCAGCAGCGCGCGCCAGATCACATACACATAGGCGGAGTAGTAGCCGACCGTGCCGATCAACGAGAGCAGCGCACCCGCAATCAAGCGGCGGCGGGAGAGGTCCACGTTCTCTTCGTAGATCTGGTTCCACAGCCCGGTGAAGCGATCACCCAGGAAGTTCTTGAGACCAAAAAGCTTGAGTTCCTTAGCTGCTTCCTTGCTGCCGCCTAGCACGCGCAGGTAATCGAGCTGGCGGCGGATCGGGGTTTGGCGGAAGTTCTTGGCGTATCCCAGGAAGGCAAAGTGGCTTTCGCCGAGAAATGCGGGCAGCACACCTGCCACCAGGAGCAGGAGCAGCCAGGGAGAGTAGGCGACGATGTAAATGGACAGAGATACGGCGGTGACCGCCTGCTGGATCAGGCTGCCGATTTGCTGAATCATGCCCAGTCGGTCGGTGGCCTGCACCCGTGCCCGCTCCAGGCGGTCGTAGAAAATCGGGTCTTCGTAGGCGGTCAGATCCAGTTCGGCGGCATGTTTCATCACCCGGATGCTGACGTGGCGGGTGTACTTGTCGGCCAGCAGGGCGTCGAGAAAATCAATGGTGCGGCTGAGCAGGCTGCCCAGCACGGCCAGGGCGAATTCCGCGGCCACCAGCCACCAGAAATGCGGCGGCACGGGGTGACCCGGGGCCTGCACCGTGTGCACAATGGCGTCAATAATCAGCTTGGTGATCGCCAGAAGGCCCAGGGGAAGGACTGCCACCAGCAGGCGGAGGATAATTCCTGAGGCCACCACCGCCGGGCCCGACTCCCACACGATCTTCAAAACAGGGGGGATGTTGCGCATTGCCGTAACGCGCTCTCCCCACCCGCTCCAAAAACTCTCCTTGTGTTTCATACAAATTCAGCCAGATTTTTCTAAGGTGTTT
>JBLMXE010000384.1:0-5794 GCA_050257615.1 Chlamydiota bacterium
GAGTTCAGCGTACCCGCCGCCTGGCCGAAGGAGGAGTCGGTGATCCGGTTGTGCGCCCCGCCGCCCGCCGTTGCCAGCAGGAAGTTGGCGTGGTTGAAGATGTTGAACGCCTGCGCTTCAAACTTCAGGTTGAACCGCTCGGTCAGCTTGAAGTTTTTGCCCAGAGTCCAGTCCGAGTACCACTGCCCCGGCCCCACGAAGGTGTTCCGGCCCAGGTTGCTGGAGCAACCCAGGCAGGGGGCAAAGAAGTGGCTGGACACGAAACTCGAGCCCAGACCATTGGCCCACTGGTCGTGGCTCTCGCCGCTGAAGAACTGAAGGTTAGCACCCGGCCGGTCATTGTTGCCGCCATCCAGGTTGTAGTCGCCACCGATGTTCTGGCACAGGCCGGCATTGATTCCAGCCTGCGAGCAGTCACCCTGTAATTTTCTCGAACTGGAGTTGTACGGCTCCCAGTGCGCTCCGCTCTGGAAGGCCCAGACGCCGCTCAACTGCCAGCCTCCCGCTACCTGTCCCAGGAACCCATGCAGGTTCTGGCCGGGGAGCTGGTAGACATAATTGAGCACCAGGCGATGGCGGATGTCGAAGATGGAGTTGCCGTAATCCAGCCCCGGCATGGTCTGGTCGGTGGAGTAACCATCGCCTCCAGCTCCGCCATTGGCGCTGGTAGCGCCGCTGTGCCAACTGGAGCCGTCATCCAGCGAATGGCTCCAGGTGTAGTTCGCGTTCAGCATCAGGCCATGGCTCATCTGCTTGCGCAGCTGCACCTGCAGGCCGTTGTAACGCGAATCCACCACGCTGTTCCACTGCCGCAACGTGCCGTAGTTGGGGTTCAGTCGGCCCACCGGGTTGAAGTCGCCCTCCTGGCTGCACAACTGGCGACCGTGATTATCGGTGACGCACGTATTGGCCGGCAGCCGGCCCCCGGGAATGGTGTTGATGTTTGATGACCGGTAGAGGTTATACCCCTCGGTGCCGACGTAATCCACTTCGATCACCGTCTTGGGCGAAAGCTCGTGCTGAACGCTCAGGAACTGGTTGAGCACGCGCGGATCGCGCACGCCGGAGGGCAGCACGATGCCGGTCAGGTAGGCCAGATTCGGGTTGTTCGAAGCCCAGCCTGTTATGTTGCCCACCGCCTGTTCGCCGATGCCCTGACCCACGTTGGTAGCGGGACCGGTATAGACCGGCGCCACCGAGCAGTTGGGGCAGCCAGTGGGACCGTAGATGATGCTCTGCACGTCCCCACCCAGGAAGTTGATGGCGTCGTTGAAGGAGTAGTAGGGAAGGTTCCAGCGCGAGTTGGAGAGCGGGTTATACAGCGTGTCCTCGTAGGAAATACCGAAGCCGCCGCGCAGGGAGGTCTTGCCGTCACCAAACACGTCATAGGCAAAACCCACACGGGGTCCGAAGTTCTTGTGGTTGCCCCTGCCCAGCGAACTCGCCTTGGAGAAGCCGCCGGGACCGCAAATTCCAGCCAACTGTGCCTGCGCCAATTGCGTGGCCGAAGTGCAACCCGACTCCCCGGCCGGAATATTGGCATCCTTCAGCCAGCCCTGTCCGGTGGAGATGTTGTCAATCACATTGGTGCCCGGCCCCTGGACGAAGGTCGTAACCAGTCCATCTTCCTCGGTGTGCCGGGTGTAGAGGTCATAGCGCAAGCCCAGGTTAAGAGTCAGCTTGCGGCTCGCCTTCCAGTCGTCCTGCACGTAAGCGCCGAACTCGATATTGCGCCAGTGCCGAATATTGGTATTCAGAGCGGCTGGGTGGTTGGTCAGGATTCCGGGATCCACGCCCGCGGCTTCCGAGTATGGTGAATCCACCGCGAAGAAGAGCGGGTCGAAGAAGTAGTACGAGGGGCGCGCCACGTTAAATTCGCTGTTTTCGATGTTGCGCCGGATGTCCGCCCCGATCTTGATGTTGTGGTTGCCATGGCTGATGGAGACCATGTCGCCGTAGGAATAGACGTGCTCCTTGAAGAACTGGGGATAGCCGCTGTAGGAGCCGAATCCCGTGCTGCCGTCATCGAAGCCGACGTCAGGCACGCCCGGAATGTTGGGCGCCACGCCGGTATTGTTCTGGGAGTAACCGACGCGCGCTTCGTTCAGAATGGTAGGCGAGAAAGTATGCACCCAGCTCAATTGCCCATTGGGGAACAGGTTGCGCGCCGGATTGGTGAACCCGCGCGTGCACTGCGGAGCGCAGGGACCATACTGGTCGGTGGAACGGAACCAGTTGTAGTTGATGTACAGGCGGTTGGCAGAGTTCGGGGTGTAATCCAGGCGCCCCGACCACTCCCGGCCATTGAACAGGTTGCCCAGGCTCTGCGATTGCGACTTGAATAGCGCTACGCTGGTGTCCTGAAAGGGCATCAGGCGCCGCGCCATCCCAGCCGCGTTGTAGGCAACGCCTAGTGAGTTAGCCGTTGTGGTGCAGCCAGCATCGTCCCCAGGGGCGTATCCAAACAGCTTAGCAAACAGTCCCGGCATATAGGCCGGGCCACGCGGATCAGCGCCGAAGGCCGAACTGGCGTTACCCATGTAGTTATCGGGGCAGAGGTACTGTCCAAAGGATGTAAAGCCGGTTCCCGAGTTCCCACCCCCCACGTAGTCTTGCATCGTCAACGACTGCGTGCCGGGCACCAACGGCTTGAAATTCGAGTACAGCGTGTTGGCTACGGAGTTGGGGAAGGTCTGGGCGACGATCGAGCGGAAGGCCGGATCCTCCAGGGTCACGGTCGTGGGTGGCGCCACTGTATTGAAGTGATCGCCCTGGAAAGCGCCGAAGAAGAACAGTTTGTCCTTGATGATGGGACCGCCCAGGGTGCCGCCGTACTGATTGAAGCGCAAAGGCGGCTTCGCCGTCGCACTCTGGTTCAGGAAGAACTCGTTGGCGTCAAGCGCGTCGTTGCGCAGATAATCCCAGGCCGAGCCGTGGAAGGCGTTGGTGCCGGCCTTGGTGACCAGGTTGTTGATGGAGCCGCCGCTGCTGCCGTATTGCGCCGACATGTTCAGCGAGAGCTGCTGGAACTCCTGCACGGTGTCCTGGATCGGGGTCACGTCCACGCCGCCGCTTAAGCCCTTGTTGTTGACGCCGTTGATCAGGAAGCCGTTGAAATTCTCGCGCAGGCCGTTAACCACGGTGCCGTGACCGTTCTCAAAGTCCACGCCCATCACGTTGACCGCGCCCGGGGCCAACTGCATCAGGTCGTACACGTTGCGGCCATTCAGCGGCAGGTTGCTGATCTGGGTGGAGGTCACGGTGGTGCTCAGCTTGGAGTCTTCCGTGTCCACTGCCGGCGCCGCGCCCGAAACTTCCACGGTTTGGCTCACCTGCCCCACTTCCAGGTGGAAGTCGGCGCGCTGAACTGAGCCTGCGTTCACTGTCATGTTGGTCAGTGTCGAGGTCTTGAAGCCTTGCGCCTGCGCTGTGAGGGAGTACGCTCCGGGAGGAATTTCGCGAACGGCATAGGAGCCGGTCTGGTTTGAAGTGGCGGTCACCGTCAGGCCGGTACCCAGGTTTTTGACCGTTATTTTGGCATTGGGTATAGCCGCCCCAGATTGGTCCAGAACCGTTCCAGAGAACTGGCCGTTCTGTATCTGAGCCGGCAAGCTAAAGGCGAATACAAATACAACGGTAAACAGCGCGAGTGTGCGCAGGCAAAACCTGGACATCTTTCACCCCCGAATGGCGTTCAATTGTGAGCAGAGCCCCAAAGGCTCACGGTCAGCACGGAATAAACACAACATCCCAGCACCGTGAGTTGGCGCGTATTCTTTCCAATGACATAACCTTTGTCAAGCGTGTGGGGCGGAAAATTCTTTGTCAAATCAGACGTTTGCGGACTTCACTCCGCAAATGTATGCAAACGCGGACCAAAACCAAGGCGGGGATCGAATCGCGCACCAGTCCGGGAAACGACATTTTCTTTTTTGTGGAAAAGTGGACTTACTCGTTCGCGAACAAGTGGACTTACTCGGGATGAGGAATCCGTTTAGTAAACCCTTGCCCTTCTGTTACCACGAGAAACTGGTCCGTCGCCTGTTGGACAAGCGTATCCACCGCGCCGGAAGGCCAGTGAATGGTGATCTTGTCCACCCGCGTCGCCGCCCCCAGGCCGAAGTGCGTGCGCGGGTCGCTGGCCGACAAGAAACTACTATTGGCCCGCACTTCCTGCACCTGGGTACGTCCGCCCGCCTGGACCTGGATGCGGGCGCCAAAACCATCGCGATTGGACTTCTTACCCACGGTTTTTATAGCGATCCAGTGAGTCTGGGAGGGCGGTTTCGCCGGCTTGTTGCTTAGCAACACAGGCGATCCATCCAGCTGCGTCACCACAACGCCCAGAAAGCCTTTGTTTTCAAAATCTCCCACTGCTAATCCCCGATGCACACCTTCGCCCCGCATGGCCAGGCCGGCCTCGCGTCCCACTTCCGCAAAGCGCCCGCCGAGATTATGAAAAAGGAAGTTGCGCTCGGCGTAGCTGACGCCGAAGGAATGGCCGTCAACCTGTGGGTTCACGTGCCCATTGGCCACGATAATGTCCGGCCACCCGTCATTGTCGTAGTCAAGAAACTTCACCCCAAAACCCAGGAACGGCATGCTGATGGGCCCAAATCCGGTGGGTCCAGCCTGGTCGGTGAAGCTGCCGTTGTGGTCATTGTGGTACAGGTTGTTGGTGTCGTCGGAAAAATTGGTTTTGACCAGGTCGGGCCAGCCGTCATTGTCGTAATCGGCGCTGTCCACCCCCATGCCCGCCTGCGGCAGCCCATCGGCGCTGAAGGCCACGCCCGCCTCCATGCCCACCTCCGTAAACCCGCCTTTGCAGTTGTTGTGGTAAAGGCGGCTGGGTGAGGAATCGTTGGAGACGTAGAGGTCGAGGCAGCCGTCCTGATCGTAATCCAGCCAGATGACACCCAGGCCGTAATCGGCTTCGGGATCAATCCCCAGCTTGTCGCTCACGTCGGTGAAGGTGCCATCGCCGTTGTTGTGATAGAGCCGGTCGCGCGACCCCTTCAGACCCCGCGGGCCGCAGGAAACCTTTATGCCGCGATATTGGCAGAACGGGGTGCTGCCAAAGGCGGGCAGGTGGTTGAGGTCCAGGTCCACGTAGTTGGTGACATATAGGTCGAGGCGCCCGTCGTTGTCGTAGTCGCCGAAGGCCGCGCTGGTGCCCCAGCGTCCGCCATTGTTCACGCCCGCTTTGGCGGTCACGTCGGTGAAGGTGCCGTCACCGTTGTTGCGGTAGAGCACGCCGCCGTCGAGGTAGGTAATGTAGACATCGTCGTTGCCGTCGTTGTCGTAGTCGCCAACGGCCACGCCAAATCCCCAGCCGCAGTGATTCAGGCCCGCTCTGACGGTGACGTCGGTAAAGGTGCCGTCGTGGTTGTTGTGGTAGAGCGCGGCGTGATGGCAGCGGCCCGCGTGCAGGTCCGCCAGAGTGGAGCCGTCCACCAGCAGGATATCCATCCAGCCGTCGTTGTCGTAATCGAACACGGCCACCCCCCCGCACATGGACTCCATGATGTAGAGCTTTTGCGGGCCGCCACAAGTGAGATGGAAGTTGATGCCGGCGGCGCGGGTCACGTCCTCAAACGTCACCCCCGCTGAATTATTCGTAGCGCGGGCTTTTTCGCCTGCTGCCTTTGCGGTTTGGGAACACGCAGCCGCAAACAACGCCGCCACCACTGCCGCCCACAACAGCTTGGCAGGCAGCCGCATCAGTGCACGCCGGAGGCCATGCCCCCGGTCTGCGGCTGCTGCTTGCGCAGCTGCTCGAAGAGTTGCAGTTCGG
>JBLMXE010000385.1:0-4642 GCA_050257615.1 Chlamydiota bacterium
GCCAATCCACACTATTCGCCGGCCAGCATTCTCACCGAACTGGCGGGCGAGGGGGTAGGGAACTTCATTGCGGCGCAAAAGGTGCTTCTGAACCTGGCGCAGGAGCAGAACAAGATCGTTATGACCGGAGTCAAGGAGCGGCTGAGCGGTTCCGCGCCGGCCACGGCCATGACCGACCTGCTGCGGCGCAGTGTGGACACATTCATTGACATGCAGCAGGAGTTCCTGAAAATCGCCGGCAAGCAGACCCATACCTGGATGGAGGCGGCCAAGACCGGCAAAGCCTTCGACGGGGAGCGCATGATCGAACTGGCCCGGGAAGGCATGGAGAACTTCGTGCACGCCCAGAAGAAGTTTCTGGACGTGATTGCGGAGGAGACCGGCAAAGCTGCCGGCGGCAAACATGCCGATGGAGCAGGCAAGAAGCTCAAGAAGACGGAGCTGGCCGAACTGGCGCGGCAAGCCACAGAGTCGTTCATCGAGGCGCAAAAGAGCCTGTTCGACGTAGCCGGCGAGCAAATGAACGTCAATCTGAAAGCAGCCGGCAAAACCATGGAACTGATGCGGCCGCTTCCCCTGATGCCCCTGGCGGAGCTGACACGCGAGGGAGTAAGAAGCTTCGTGGATGCTCAGCGGGAGCTGATGGGAGTCATGCTGAAACCACGCCCTGAAGCCCGGCATGTGAGCAAGCCGGCGCGGCGCTCGCGTCGTCCTGCGCGCTCGGCGAAGGGCGAGGGCATGGCCCACGCGGCGGCGAGCTAACTCACCGCGCAAGCACAACAGGAGGCTGGCGTGCCCTGGGAACTGGAGAGGAAACGCCAGCCCTCCTATTGACCGTTTTTCTGGAAGGTGGGTTCGGGCGGAAAACGACAACGGGCACGGCGAAAGCAACAAAGCCGATAGCCTTTTCACAGAGTTCGGTGTAGGCTATTGCGCGGTGGCGGCGGAGAAGTCCTGCCCCACCCGGGAATCGTTCCCGCCCGCCCCCATGCGGCCCGGCTTTTGCCTGCCGCATGATTCCGTACAACTAGGGGCCCTAAGTTGCACTTCCTATACTCAGGAATGGCTGCGGCTCGCAATCATATCCGGCAGGGGGGAGAAGCCAACGTCTCCCTATGGACGGAGGCGCTGTTTGCCGCCGAACTCCTCCTGCTCCACGCCACCCCGGTGTATTACGGTTTAGGCGTGCCGCGCGGCGACCGGTCGGGCGTAGTGGTCATCCCGGGTTTTCTTGGCACCGACCTCTATTTGCTGGAACTGCATGCCTGGCTGAAGCGCATTGGCTACCGTCCCTTTTATTCCGGTATTGGGGTGAACGCCGAGTGCCCTAACCTGCTGATCCAGCGCCGCCTGAATGACACCATCACCAAGGCCCGCAAGCAAACCGGGCGCCGGGTGCACGTGATTGGGCATAGCCTGGGCGGCATCATTGCCCGCTCGATAGCCGGGCAGAGGCCGGACGATATTGCTTCCGTGATCACGCTGGCGGCGCCCTTCCGCGGCACCATAGCCCATCGCAGTGTGCTGGGAGTGGCGGAGGCAGTGCGCAAGCGCATTCTGGAGGAGCATGGCCGCGGGGTGCTGCCCGGCTGCTACACCGGGCGCTGCACCTGCGATTTTCTGGATTCGCTGCGCCGCAATATACCGCCGGAGGTACTGGAGACCGCTATCTACACCCGCCACGATGGCATCGTGGACTGGCGAACCTGCGTAACCAAGAATCCTGAAGTGAACTTCGAGGTCCCCGGTACGCATGTAGGGATGGCGTTCAATCCTTCCGCTTACACCGTAATTGCCGAACGGCTGGCCCAGGCGCAGGCTCTTAATGCAGGCTCCAACGAGAAGCCCAAAGCGGCCAAGAGAGCATCCCAAAAACCCTGGTGCCGGCGAACCCGGCGCCGCGGCAGCTCTGATCGGGGCTGAAATTCGTGCCGTAAAAATACTTGCCGGCTACCGCCAGATATTTTGATTTGGCAGTCTGAGGTGTCCCTGATCTCATTCATTGCGCACGGCTACCAGGGGATCCACGCCGGCAGCGCGGCGCGCCGGCAAGTAGCTGGCCAGCAACCCAACCGTGGCCAAGAGCAACGCTGTAAATATGAACGCCGCAGGCGTGACGGCGCTGAGCCCGTAGAGCAGGTTAGTAATAAACCGTGCCAGCACAAAGGCGCAGATTAGCCCCATAGCCAGGCCGACGGAGAGCGTGGTGGCGCTCTGCCGCAGAATCATCAGAGCCACATCGCGTGGCTGCGCGCCCAAGGCCAGGCGAATGCCGATTTCGCGCACCCGCAAGCCCACGGTGTAGCCCACCACCCCATAGATCCCAACCGCGCACAACAGGACCGCGACCAGGGCGAAAATGGAGAGCAGGCCGGCGCTGAAACGAGCCGCCCACAGCGCCTGATGAATGACTTCGCCAATGGGCCAAAGGTTGAGAAGCGGCAGGTTGGGGTCGAGGCTCTGCACCTGCCTGCGAACCGCTCCCAGGGTGTTGCCGGGATCGGAAGTGGTACGGAAAAACAGGGTGACCGCGGGGCTGGGATTCTGAACCAGGGGCAAATAGATGTAGGGATTCGGGTCTTCACCCAGGCTGACGTACTTGGCGTCGTGGGCCACGCCGATGACCTGTACCCATTCGTTTTCGCCATAGAACTTGAAACGTTTCCCCATGGGATCCTGGTTGGGCCAGAAGCGATGGGCGGCGTCTTGATTGACAATGGCCACTTTGGGGCTGTCTTCGCGCACGGCGCTGTCAAAGTCGCGGCCGCGCATAAGTGGAATGCCCATGGTTTGCAGGTAGCCGGGAGCGACTTCATCCACAGTGGCCAGCACACCGTTGCGATTGGAGCCGGCCTCCTCGCCCTCGGGGAAGACGCTGCGCCCGATTCCGCCGCCAAACAGAGGAACGTTGGCGGCCAGCGTGGCAGCTTGCACCCCGGGGATATTTTGCACCGCCTCCAGGGCGCGGCGCTGGAACTCCTTGACTCGGGGCGGATCGTAATTCAGTGAGCCCAGATCGAAGGAGAGCATGGCCAGGTTGTGAGTATCGAAACCGGGATCGGTCTGCTGGGCGTGGCGCAGGCTGAGGAGAAAGAGGCCGGCGCCGATCAAGGCGATTAGCGAAAGTGCGATTTGGGCAACGATGAAGACGTGGCGCAGGGCAAAGCGGCGGCCGGTGAAGACCTCGCCGCCGGCACGTTCTTTCAGTTCCAGCACCAGGTTGGGGCGGGTGGCCTGCAGAGCGGGAGCCAAGCCGAAGATCAGTCCCGTCGCCAGAGCGATGCATAACGTGAACAGAAGGACGTGGCCATCGAGGGCCAGGCTGAGGTCGCTCTGCTCCAGAAAGGGCGGCCGAAATCGCCAAAGCAGGTTACGGCCGAGCACAGCCAGCCCGACGCCCAAGAGGCCGCCGGCGGTCGCCAGCACGGTTGCTTCAGTGAGCAACTGCGCGACGATGCGCGAGCGGGAAGCGCCCACCGCTAGACGAATAGAGATTTCCCGCTTGCGCCCGGCAGCGCGCGCCAGCAGCAGGTTGGCGATGTTGGCGCAGGCGATGAGCAGCACCAGGCCGACTACCGTCATCATCAGCGCACCGGCGCGAGTGAACAGGCTGCGCAGGTTGGGATTGATGGTGGACTGCAGCAGCGGCACGGTGACGAAGCTGCGCTCCTTGTTGGGCTGGGGAAACTCATGCTGCAGATCGGAGCCCAGGGCCGCCAGTTCCGCCCGCGCCTGGGCTTCAGTGACCCCTGGTTTAAGCCGCGCGACGGCGAAGGCGCCGAGGAAACGGCGGTCGCTAAATGAGTCTTTGACAAATCCCGAGAGAACCTGGTCGTGCATGGACATGGGCACCCACATGTCGGGGCCTCCCAGGATGGCGGTGCCCTGAAAGCCTTTGGGAGCGACGCCAATGATGGTGAAGCCCTGGCCATTGAGCAGGACGTTTTCTCCGATCACGCTGGGATCAGAGGCGAATTTGCGCTCCCAGAAACCATGGCTCAGGACGAGAACCGGCCCGGCGCCGGCCTCGCGGTCCTCCTCAGGCCGGAAAGTGCGCCCTAAAGCAGCATGCACTCCCAGCACGTCGAAGAAATTTCCGGAGACCAGGTTGGCATTAAAGCTATCGGGATGGCCCTTAATGGTCATGCTGACGGGGGCAAACGTCTGCAGAGTTACGCCGGAAAAGGATTGCGTCCGCCGCTGAATGTCTTCGCCGTTGGGATAGGAAACGGGCAGAAAGTTGCTCAAGCCGCCCCGGTTGCGCTGATCGGTGGTGAAGATGGAGACCAACCGGTCCGGGTCGCGCACGGGAAGAGGGTGAAAGAATACCGCGTTGACCACGGTGAAAATGGCGGTATTGGCGCCAATGCCAAGCGCCAGGGTAATCACCGCAACCGCGACAAACCCAGGGGACTTGCGCAGGGTGCGCAGGGTATAGCGAACGTCCTGGCCAGTATGGAGCAAGGCGCCCTCCTCGTTATTTTGTTTAGGACGGACAAGGAGCCCATCGGGTAGCAGGCGCGAAGCAGTTTACAACCATCGGGCGCAAAGGTAGCAAGAGCCCGCTCTACTTTTCGCCGTACAGGTCCTGTTCGGACAGCACCGGCTGGGCGGCGAATTCCTTTGCGCTTCTGCCCGCTGC
>JBLMXE010000386.1:0-20266 GCA_050257615.1 Chlamydiota bacterium
GCGCGCGTCCCCAGGTAGCGAACCTCAACGTTGGTGTTCTCCATGATTTCGCGCTGGATGCCCAGGGTCCAGGTCAGAACTTTGGGCTGTATCTGGTCCAGCATGATTCCCTGGGTCGCCGCCCGCGCCTCCTCCTGGGTGGTAGGAGGAACGTTCACCTGCAGCAGCCCGCCTCCGGCGAGGAAGCCGTTGCCGGGACCGCCGGCGAGGTAGTTGGCGCACCAGGCGGGCGAACCGGGCAGGGTGCAGGTAATGTCGGGGTTCTGCTCGGTCTGCAACTGCGGCGGCAGCTGCAGTAGGGGGAAGTTCTGTGGGGTTACGTCGTAGGAGATGCCAAAACCGCCGCGCACCGCCCATTTGGCGTCACCCGTCGGATCCCAGGCAAAACCTACCCGGGGCATGAAGTTGTTCCTGTCGGTTCGGGGCTCGCGGAAAACGAACACTCCCGGCAGGGTGGAAATGGCGTTCAGCGTCTGCGACCGGGCCCCATTGGGATTGCCGGTCCACTCATAGCGCACACCCAGGTTTAAGGTCAGGCGAGGAGTAACCTTCCAGTCGTCCTGCACAAAGCCGTAGAGGGCGGTCTGGTTGCCGTCAAACAGGCCGGAACCGGCTCCCCGCAGGGCGCGGTTGCCCCCGTTGGGAATCTGGTCGTTGATCAGTGTCTGCAGGCCGGCGTAGTCCCATTCGCCGCGGGAACGGGGCAGGAAGTTGGAAGGGGCAATCCATCGCCGGTACTCAGGACCGAACTTGATGGTGTGTGCGCCCTTCACCAGGGTGATGTTGTTAAGCACCTGGTAATTGTTCTGGGTATAGCTCTGGGGCGAGTTGCCTTCCGGCCCGATGTTCAGACCCAGATCGTCAATGATCACGTTGGGAAAGTTGGCAAACTCGGCAGGGACTTCGTAGGCCTGCACAAAGCGCGAGTAGGACAGGCGGAAGTCGTTAATGAAGCTCGGGGTAACGGCCCAGGCGTCGGTGAGGATCACCTTGCGGCTGTCGGCTCCGATGGAGCCGGTGAACTGCGCCAGCGGCGTATCGGGGTTGACGTTGGGGCTGCGTTGCCGGTCATAGAGGAACCGCCCCCGGACCTGGTGCTGGGCCACATTCAGGTCCATGTTGACGTTGAAGTCGTGCTGATTGAGGTAGCTGGGCGTGGCCGCCTGAATGAAACCGGTGGGAATGGCGACTCCGTTGACGGTTTTGGTGTCGGCATTGGCCACCGGCGCCGTAGGAAACTGAGCCAGGATGTCGCGAACGTTGGCGTTGGCGGCCATGTTGTTGAGTGTCGCCATACCCGCCGCGGTGGGCGCCTGCTGGGCTACCGAAGCCGCCGCCAGGCCCACGTTGGAGAACTGGTAGGCGCCGTACACAAAGAGCCGGTCCTTAATGATGGGCCCGCCGATGTCGGCGCCGGCGCGGTTGCGGTCCACCCGGCGCGGCTCGGTCAAATCGGAACCCTTCTCCAGGTTGTCCATGGCGTTGAAATCGCGGTTGTTGTTGAACTCCCAGAACGAACCGTGCCAGTTGTTGGTGCCGGACTTGGTCACAATGTTGAACTGACCGCCGGCGGAGTGACCCAGTTCGGCGCTGAACATGTTGGTGACCAGGTTAAAGTCGGCCACCGCTTCGGGAATGACTTCCGAAGTATGGCCGGTGACGTCCACCCGGTTATCGTCCACGCCATCAATGTTGAAGCTGTTGAGGCGGGGACGGGCGCCGCCGATGGAGCCGCCTTCCCCCAGCACGCCCGCTCCCTGGGTGGTGGTGTTAGGAGCGAGCAGGGCGAGGTTAAGCGGGCCGCCGCCCAGACCGGGGCTGGGCAGGTCGGTCACCGCTCGCGTTCCAAAATCGTTAGAGAGCTGCGCGGTCGTGGTTTGCACCACTTCCGCGCCGCCGGTCACTTCCACGGTTGTGCCCGCCGCACCCACCGCCATCTTTGCGTCGGCGGTCATCACCTGGTTGGGCAGGACCTGCACATCCTTGCGCGAGTACTTGCCGAAACCCTGGGCTGTAATTTCAATCGTGTAACCGCCGACCAGCAGATTCGGAAAAACATATTCGCCGCGGGAAGTGGTGTTTGTGGTGTGTTTGACTCCGGTGCCCTGGTTGATCGCGGTAACCTCCGCTCCCGCAATTACTGCTCCCGAGGGATCCTGCACGGTGCCGCGCAGGGTGCCATCCAGGCGCTGGGCACTGGCGGCCAGAGGTGCAAGAAGCAAGGCTATTATCACTAATGAATTGGCGCAATTTCGAAACATTGTGTCCTCCACACGGTTTCATGCCGCGTTGAATAGCCGCAGGCAGGGCGCTCTTTTTACGCGCCTGTCTGAAGTTGGGGACCGATAGTGGAGAAGGGCTCTAGCAGAGGAGAACGCAGGTGAGGTCGAGGATGGGCGCAGAGCTCCGCAGCGGCTCGCGCTCAAAGGCGAACGTGCGGCTCCGGAGCGGAACCGGCAAAACCGCCGCCACACTGACGATAACAAATGTTATGAGCTGTATCGCGCGCCCGTGAGTGCGAGTCAGTGCAGAGGCCAAATCCAACTGCGGCGCCGCCACTAACGCAATAATGGCGACCACCAGCAGCAGCACAACAAGCCTGGTCGTCCAGCGCATAATCCGACTCTAGAGGAGGCAATTTCGATGCCAGTTCCTGGCCCACACGGACTGAATGAGTTGCGCCGAAATCCGCTGCTCTGGTTATGAATTTCGGGAGTGCGGCGCAGTTTGCGCTCCGGATTTTGGTAGAGCTAACCGGAAAAGCTGCCACGATATGTCAGTCATACGATACATTTGTTGAGTGCTGGCGCCCCTGCTACGGCAAATGGTCGTGGTAGCAGGGCGCATTGCGCGGCTGCGCGGGCGGGACCGGCGGCTTGATCCAAGGCGGATCCACAAAATCGAAGAACTCGGTCATATCCATTTGGGCGGCATCGCGCGCCGTCAGGCTGGGAAGGCCGAAACGAGTTTCGATGAACTTCAAGATGGCGGTCAGATCGGCGACGGTGTGAGACACATAATTCCTTCGCGCAAAAGGCGAGATCACAATCAGAGGCACGCGATAGCCGGTATAGACAAAGTCGCAATTGGGTCCGGCGACGGTGGTGCAAATGTCGCCCGGCTGCAGGTCAACAGGAGCAATACCGTCAGGATGAACCGTGGGCTGGGGAGGTACATGGTCGTAAAGACCCCCGAATTCGTCGTAGGTGAGCAGGAATACCGAGTCTTTCCACGAAGGGCTGTTCATCAGCGCGTTGATCAGCGTGGAAACGTGGTGGGCTCCTTTCTGCACGCTGCCGGCGGAGGGGTGTTCATCGAGCCCGCTGACATAGCCGCTATCAATCATCGCTACCTGGGGCAGGGTGCCGTTTTGCACGTCTTCAAAATATTGCGAAAGGGGAACGACCTTGTTCATGTGCTGGTTGGCATAGCTAAACATGGTGAAGTAGGTCACGGGAGAGCCGTTGAGATAGTCGGTGACGTAGATCTTGTAGGAGATACCGCGTTCATCAAGCAGCTGGAAAATCGTTTTGTTGGTCAACTGCGCGACCGGGGGATAGACCCGCCCCGCGGATGTTCCTGCGATCAGGTACATGCGGTTGGGCTGGGTGCGCGTCATGACCGAAGAAAACCAGCGGTCCGAGATGGCAAAGTTGGATGCCAGGAAGTGATAGTACGGCAGAATGTTGTGGTCGTAGTAGCCCACGGCACGCCGGCCCTCGGTGTCAAAGAAGCCGTTGCCCCTGGCGTGCCCGGCGGCCGTGCGTACAAAGCCGTCGAGGGTGGCGGTGGCGGAGATGGGGTTGGAGCGGTTCCAGTCCACATGGCTTTCGTTCCAGGCGGGGCTTAGCCCTTCCACGCAGGAAGTCAGCAAACGAAAGGCGCTGATCGTGCTGCTGCCATCGTAGCTGGGATTGGAGGCGCCGACAGGCATACCGTCGAACGGCTGCGGCGGATAGCCGTTCGCCAGCCAGTACTCAGGAAGATGGCCCAGCATGTGGTCGAAGGAGCGATTCTCCTGCAGCATGAATACGATGTGATTCAGGGCCTGCACGCCCAGGCTGTCGAAGCTGGCAGTGACGGCTTGCTCGCGATCCAGCTTAACAGAACACGCGCCAGTGCCCGTGCAGGCGCCGCTCCAGCCTACAAACTGGGAGCCGGGATGGGAGGCGGCCATCAGGGTCACCTGGGTCTTAGGCGCAAAGCCCGCGCTGCAAGTGGCGCCACAATCAATGCCGGAAGGTGTGCTGGTGACCACGCCTCGGCCGCTGCCCGTGATTTGCACGCTGAGCGCAATCTTTTCCGGCTGCATGGGCGGCAGAGGCTCCGGTGGCGGCTGCGTTCCGGACGAGGACACGCCCTGGCATCCGGAAAGCAACATCAGAGAAAGGACGCAAAGCGCAGGAGAAACGCAAGCAATGGCGTGAGAGCTCATAGTAATCTCATGAGGTAACGTTGTAACAAGCGCAGGCGCGCTGCCCGCATGGCTACTGCTTACCCGGGGCCTGCACCTGGCCACGTAGGTGGAGAACAGAGCCATCAACCGCCTCGGCCCTGCGGCCAGTGAGTACATCGCGAAGCGCCCACTCGATGCGCGCCACTGCCTCCCGGGCCGCCTCGTCGCAGCGGCGGGAGGCGTGCAACGCGTTGCATGGCAGCGCCAGCGAAAAAGATAACCACAGCGGCAATTACTGAGCGAGCACCCGCCTTGCGGCAGGCTGTGGCAAGTGAGCTCATTTTCGCCCCGGGAAACACCACGTTGAACTGGAACTCAGAAGCGCTGCTGGGAGGCAAAAATGGGGACGCGGCCTAGCATAGGCGCCAGCAGATTAGCTCGAGCAATTGCAGGCTAGGGCATCCGGCGCTAAGCTTCCACCCGGCAGACGATGCTGCGGGCAGTTTGGTGAGCGGGGCAGGAAGCGGCGCCAAAACTGCTGCAGCGAGCCAGCTCACATGTTGAGTGCGCAGCGCCGCGTGCGCGTCGGTCACCCAGGGATGCACGGCAACTAGGGACACGGCGGCTACAACCGCCAAAATGACAACGAACTGTGCGCGGCGGGACAACGGCCTGCTCCGGTACGAGCAGGTAAGTTGCAGAAGAATGGGAGTTGGTTGCCTGGCGGGAACCAGCACTAGAATCTGCCACGGATCTAAAATTAGCTTCCTCTGTGCCTCTGTGTCTCTGTGGTGGGTTTTGGATTTTGGCTTTTTCCGCGAACGATTCCGGAATTGAGAATGGCGAGCGGGCGGTATGCTACCTTCGTAACCCTCCCCGCGCCTCCCACCGACCCTACAATCGCCCTAGCCACACCCACCAGCCACCATGGCCAAGGATCCAGCGCGCGTTGCCAACCTGAGCCCGGGCGCCGCTTTGCCCAGCGAGATGCGGCGCATTGAAGGGCGGGAATGGTGGCTGTGGGTGTTCGCGGTCGGGGTTACCCTGTTGCTGACCGCCGGCATCATCTCCTTCACCTTCCCCTGGTTTCCCTTCCAACCCTACAACACCTACTGGTCCGACTTGCGCGACTGGGTGCGGGCTCTGGCGGCGCTGGTGCTGATGTTCGACCTGTACACCATTTACCAGCACCGGCAACTGCAGCACACGCGCTGGCAACTGGCGGAGCGCGAGCACCTGTTCCGCCTGATCAGCGAGAATGCCGCCGACATGATCGCCCTGGTGGATAACGCAGGGCGCCGGCTCTACAACAGCCCAGCCTACACCAAGGTCCTGGGATACTCGCCGGACGAGCTGCAGACTACTTCCTCGCTGGAACAGATACATCCGGATGACCGCCAGCGGGTGCTGGAAGCCGCGGAGAAGGCGCGCAGCACGGGGCGGGGCCAGCAACTGGAGTACCGCATGCGGCACAAGGATGGTACGTGGCGCATCCTGGAATCCACCGCCAGCGCCATTCGTGATCCCAAGGGCGAGATCGAGCAGTTGGTGATCGTCAACCGCGACATCACCGAGCGCAAGCGGGCAGAAGATATGCTCGCCCACAATGCCTTTTACGACGGCCTGACCAACCTGCCTAACCGCGCCCTGTTTCTCAGCCGGCTGCAGCACGCCCTCGACATGGCCAAGCGCCACGTGCATTACAAATTTGCCGTGCTCTTCATTGATCTGGATGAATTCAAAGTGGTGAACGACAGCCTGGGCCACGGCGCCGGCGACGAGCTGCTTATCCAGATCGGACAACGTCTGAGCAATTCCCTGCGCCGCGAAGATTTGGTGGCACGCAGCAATGCCGGCCAAGCCTCCGGCACAGGGGACGAAAGCCTGGCCCGCATTGGCGGGGACGAGTTCACCATCGTGCTGGACGACATTGCCGATCCCAGCGATGCGGTGCGGGTGGCGGAGAGAATTCAATGCGGCCTGGCGGTTCCGTTCGTGATTAACCGCCAGGAGGTAGTGGTTTCGGCCAGCATCGGCATCGCACTGAGCACTACGCCGCGCAGCGCGGCTGAGGAAGTGCTGCGCGATGCGGAAATCGCCATGTACCGGGCTAAGCGGGCGGGCAAGGCGCGCTGCGAAGTCTTCGACACCGCCATGTATGCCACGGCAGTGCAGCGCCTGCGCCTGGAAACTGACCTGCGCAAGGGGCTGGAACGGGGCGAACTCATCAACCATTATCAGCCCATCGTGTGGCTGCGCGGCGGCGCGATCGCGGGGTTTGAGGCTTTGGCGCGCTGGCGGCGGCCGCAGGGGCTGGTATCGCCCGGCGAATTCCTCCCCGTAGCCTGCGAAACCGGCCTCATCAACATCATCAATAAAGTGCTGTTACGCCAGGCATGCGAGCAGCTGCGCACCTGGCAGGCACAGTTTCCCGCGGAGCCGCCGCTGGTGATGAGCGCGAACATCTCGCCACCAGAATTTGCCCGACCGGATTTGCCCGCGACCATCAGCTCCACCCTGCAACAAAGCGGCCTGCACCCTGGCAACCTGCAACTGGAGGTGATGGAGACCATTGCGATGGGCGACGCCGAAGCCGCCGACGTGCTGGCGAAATTCAAGGCGCTGGGAGTGCGCCTCAGTATTGACGATTTCGGAACCGGTTATTCCTCACTCAGCCGGTTGCAGCGCCTGCCCGTGGATTCCCTCAAAATTGACCGCAGCTTCATTTCAGGCATGGACCGGGATCAGGAAGCGCGGGAGATTGTGCGCATCATCATCATGCTCGCCCATAACCTGGGATTGAAAGTGGTGGCAGAGGGGGTGGAGACCGAGGGACAGGCGCAGCAACTCCGTGAATTGGGATGCGAGTTGGCGCAGGGATATTTTTTTGCCCGGCCTGCCGATCCCGAAACTATTACGGAACTGCTGCGGCGGAAAATGATGGGCGACTTGGCGGCCGCGGCGGCCGGGAGATGAGAAAACCCAAAATCCACAGAGACACAGAGGAATTTACGATTCTGATTTTCGATTGATGATTTCGCGGCTTCTAACACCTTCGTTTATCAATCCCGGAATGCAAGCTTCTTCGACTGCTTCGCTCCGTGTGACAAGTCAGGCCACATTGCTGACGTGTAAAGCTAAGAGCTCCAAGCTGGAAGCTAGAGGCTAGGAGCTACTAGCTAGGAGCTGTGTTAGCACTTCGGTAACTAGAGCCTGCCCCAGGAATCACGGCAAAATTAAGCTGCCATGAGTTTTGAACCTACTGCCCCGCCGGCCTCGGCCGGCTCCTCCTGGCTGGAAACCGCCCGGACCACGCTGCAACCCGCTATTGCGTTGATTCGTAAGCATCCCCTGCTCTTCGTGGCCGGGGTTGCAGTGGGCATATTCGTGATCGCCTTTCTCGTTCATGGCGCCGGCGGCAATGCCACCCTGAAGGTGCAGATGGCATATAGCTTTCGCTCGGCCCAGGTTGCGGTGTGGGTGGATGGCGACCTGGCCTGCACCGAGCACGTTACCGGTTATGAGCGGCGTCGTTTTGGCCTGATTCCCAACGGGGTGGGAGGAAACTTTTCGCGAGTGCTGCCGGTTTCGGCCGGGAATCACACAGTGAAAGTGCGGGTGAGCTCCGAGGAAGGTTACGACAATAACGGGAGCATCAGCGGCGATTTTCCCGAGAACAGCCAGACCACCCTGCAGGTCAGCCTGCGGCGCAGCGGCGACCTGGGGATGACGTGGCAGGGCACAAGCGCCATGGCAGCGGATGCGGGGCCGGCCTGGTACGTGAAGTACGGCAGTTCTCTGCTGATGACAGCGGTGGGATCCCTGGTGTCGGCAGTGATGGCCTATATGGTGAAGGAAGTGCCCAACCTGCTGCGCCGCACGAGCGCACCGAAAGCGTGATTGAGTAGCTGGTAGTTAGTTGCTGGTAGTTAGCGGAATGGATGTGGCGCCCAAACCAACTTCCCAAAGGAATCACCAACCCTTACGACCAGCTACCGGCTGCCAACTACCAACCTTCCAGCTAACCTCAGCACCTACTTCCCGTCCAACTAGATCAGGGATACTATGCTCGCGAACATGCTGACGCCCGCCCCTATCCCGCCACGCCGCCGTTTCGGGTGGCTGGCCTCTGTGGCGGTTCACGCCGCGGCACTGGCTTGTCTCCTTTACCATCCGCCGGCCATTTTTGTATCTCCCCGTTTTGCCGCCCATGGCAGTGGAGGGAACGCGCAAGTGGTGTACCTGACCACGCCTTCCGAGTTCTCAACCATGCCGCGAAGCGACGAGCTGACAGCGCCGCTGACCGCGCCCACGGCCGGGCCGCTGCACATTACGCACCTGACCAAAAAGGCTAGCCGGGGACGCAGCCTGCATCCGGCGCACCCAGCCGCCGCTGGCGGCTCAAGTTACGGTTCCATGCTGGAAGGCGCGGTAGGAGCCGAAGTGCGGCCGGCGCTGCCGCAAGTATTTCCCGACCCCGACGTGGACCGGACCAGCCTGCCCTCCAGCGTGCAGGGCGACGTGATTGTTGAGATCACCATTGACGAGCGCGGCAACGTGACCGACGAGCGGCTGCTCACCGGCGTGGACCACGGGGTGGATGAGAAAGTGATGGCCGCGCTCAGGAACTGGCATTTTCTTCCCGCCACCTCAGACGGTGTGCCCATTGCTTCCAAGCAGGACGTCCACTTCCACTTCCCCAGCTAAAACCAAAACCCACCACAGAGGACACAAAGGACACAGAGGAATTGACGATTTACGATTTTCGACTGACGATTGAAGACCACGCTCAGGAATGCAATCGTCAACCGGTAATTCAATCTGAAATTGGCTTCCTTTGTGCCCTTCGTGCCCTCTGTGGTGAAGGGGTCTGATTAAGCGATTTTGCGCAGAACGAGGGCGGAGTTCTTCGAGCCGAAGGCGATGCAATTACAAATGGCGTGCTCGATGGGTGCGCGGCGGCCGGACTGGGGGACATAATCCAGGTCGCACTGCGGGTCGGGAACCTCGACATTGAGGGTGGGGGGAATCTGGCCGGCTTCCATCGCAATGAGGGTGGCGGCTACGCCGGCCGCGCCGCAGGCGCCCTGAGGATGCCCGATCTGCGATTTCAGGGCTGACATGGGGATTTCGCGAGCGCGCCCGCCCAGCGCGGCTTTCAGCGCTTCTGTTTCGATGCGATCGTTGAGCTGGGTGGAAGTGCCGTGCAGGTTGACGTACTGCACGTCGTTGGGGCCGATGCCGGCTTCGCGCATGGCCAAACCGATGGCGCGCGCCGACTCCTCGCCCCCCTCGCGCAGGCGCACGCGGTGAAAAGCTTCGCAGGTGGTGCCGTAGCCGCAGACTTCGGCGTAGATGCGGGCGCCGCGCGCTCGGGCATGATCGTAATCTTCCAGCACCAGCATCCAGGCGCCTTCGCCCAGCACAAAGCCGTCACGGTCGGCGGAAAAGGGACGGGAGGCGCGCTCCGGCGCCGCGTTCCAGGAGCCGGTGAGAATCTTCATCAGGATGAAACCCTTGACGATGCCGAGCGAAATGGGCGCGTCGGCGCCGCCAGTGAGCACCGTGTGCACTGTGCCGGATTGAATCTGGCGCAAAGAGTAGCCCAGGGCGTCGGTGGAGGAGGTGCAGCCGGTTGTGACCACGTGGCTGGGTCCGCGAAATCCGAAGCGCATGCCCACGTCGCTGGAGAAGGTGCCCATGACAGCAGTGGGCACACAGAACAGGCTCATGTGGCGGAACTCGCCGCGGCAGAAGAGGCGGTACTGTTCTTCGGTGAACTCCTGGGAACCGCCGCCGGTACCCAGAATCACGGCGGTGCGGCGCTTTTCGTCGAGTGAGAGGTTGGCGGGATCGAGCCCGGAGTCGCGCACTGCCTCATGGGCGGAGGCCAGCGCCAGAGGTACAAGCCGGGAGAGGTGCTTGCGCTCCTTCTTCTCCACCCAGGCGAGCTCGTCGAAGTCTGTGATCTCGCCGGCGATCTGGACGGAGATGTCGCTGGAGTCGAAACGCGAGATGCGCCGCACGCCGCTCTTGCCAGCCAGGATGGCGTCCGCGAAGGCAGCCTTGCCCAGTCCGTTGGGGCTGACCGCGCCCAGGCCGGTGATGACGGCTCTGCGTCTCATAAAGTACTAGAGTAGCGAAGGGACGTGCGGTTGCATAGAAAGTTGTCAGGAGGATGCAGCAAAACCGGCCGCTGGCTCCTCCTGACTCCTGCGGCGGACGGCGTTCTTCTTCACGACAAAGCGAGAATCCGTTACGGATACACGGAGAGAGGCAATTCTGTTGAAGGATGTCAGAGTAAAGGGCTTTCAGGATTGGAAAGGCCGGGTCTTATCTGAGGGAAAGGCATGGGTCCCTGGCCGGTGTTTTTCGGTTGTTTCGCTGACTGAGTAACGCGATTGCCGGCGTCTGTTGCCGGCTATTCCATCAGTGAGAAGGCCTGATCGCAGCTGAAGGCGATGGCATACTTGCCGCGCTGATCAACTTCATCCACGCGGCGGACTTCGCCGGTGCCGCTCAGGCGGATGCTGCGCTCCAGACGCGATTCCAGCACCAGCACCAGTTGGCCGCGCATGCCCACGGGCAGCATCTTCTCCGCCAGCAGCAAGACGCCATCCTTGCTGACGTTTTGCGTCACGGCTGACAAGGTTTCGCCCTGGCCCTCCAGGGGGCGAACAGATGCGGGCTGTCGCAAGGGAAAGCGGCGGCTTTTGCGGCGTTCCTGTTCGTGCATGGGGGCAGTGCTGCACTCCGAACCTTACACGGGCCAGAGTAGCACATCATCTTCCGGCGCGGGGTGCGGCGTCCAGTACTAATTTGCACCGAAACGATTATCGAGGATTTACAAATCCTTTGTAAGTGATTCAGAAGATTCGGGAAGGCGGGCGGGGGCTATTCTACGAGCAGGGGGCCGCGCACTTCTTCGCCATGTTCACGGGCGGGACCCTTGCGTGTTGGTTGGGAAGCAGGGCTTTCCGCTTGCGTTTCCGTCTCCGATTCCCGGTGGCTAAGGGCGTAGAGGACGAGTTCCACCCGGCCGGAGATGCCGAGCTTATCGAAGATACGAAATAGATAGTTCTTGACAGTGTGCTCGCTGAGGTTCAGCTGCTTGGCGATCTCACGGTTGGTCAAGCCCTCAGCAACACAGGCCACCACCTGCTCCTCGCGCTTGCTGAGCAGACTCTTTCCCTTGGCATTGACGATGTGCAGGGGAGCCACCTGCCCAAGAGCTTCCAGCACGAACTGCAGTTCGCCATTGTTGGCCCAAATCTGCCCCTGGTGCACACAAACAATACACTTGCACAGCATCTTGAAAGATTGTGACCGGCAAAAGATGCCACGAGCGCCGCCCCGGAAAGCATCCACCACCAACTCGCGATCGGAAGAATCAAGCAGCAGAATGGTGCGGGTGCGGGGGTGGGAGGTGCGGAGTTCGCGCAGCAACTGAAAGCCGCTCAACGGGCCATCCTGCAGGTTAGCGCTGATCACGGCCACCTGCGCCTCTTCCTGCCCCAAGAATTCCAGCACTTCGCTCATGCTGGTGGCGCAGCCGACGACCCGAAAATTATTATTGCGCTGCAGGGAGCTGGTAAGAAGCTGGCAGGCCATGCGGTTCTCATCGGCTACCAGAACGCTGACCGCCTTCTCCGACTGTGGGACTGCGTGAACCGACACCTGAACAGCTCCTGTTGCTGCAAAATTGTACCGGTGGCCCGCTTCACCCGGCAAGAAAAATGGCCTGTCGGGCGCCAGGTACCAAGAATATTAATAGCCGGTGCCAAGCGAACCTACGTCCACGCTTACCATACCACGATAGTAAGGGGGCACAACATTACTATGGTTCCGCTAGATCGCCTTATAAAATGCCGTAAACCCAAGTTATATAAATAGTTGTACATACCTAGGGGACCGTAATCCTTGTGCTGACGGCCTAGAGAAATAAGACTGGCTAAAGGCTCGTTTAGAGATGTTCTTCTCCGGACTGGCCATCCCTATTTTAGGTCCAGCACGGTGCCGACTCCGGCTCCCTCTCCTATGCAATTCTTCCAGCCTGGAGGGCCGTACCCAACCACTGCCGGTTTGGAGACGAGCATCCAGTTGTAGCCAGATGCGCAAAAAGGTAGTTTAGATGGAGCAGGGGTTCGCTTCCGCAAAAGGGGCGGCACGGGCGAAGGGGAAGGGAAACCATTGATGAGTTCGGCTGCTGGCTTGCCGGCGATTGAGGAGCGTGGCCTTTCTCCCGATGAGGGAATGGTCCAGGAAGCTCATGGCGCGCCCGCGCACTGGTATGCCGCTTATACGCGCTCGCGTCACGAAAAAGTGGTGGCAGAAGCGTTGCAGCAGCGCACCGTGGAGCACTTCCTGCCGCTCTATGAGACAGTGCGCAAATGGAAGAATGGCCGTTTTAAGGTGCAGTTGCCGTTGTTTCCGGGCTACCTGTTCGTGCACATAGCGTTGCGGGACCGCTTGCGTGTGTTACAGGTCCCCGGGGTGGTACGCCTGGTAGGGTTCAACGGCGTGCCCGCCCCTTTGCCGCAGGTTGAATTGGAAATCATTCGCAGCGCGCTGAGCAAAGGGGCGGAAGCCGAGCCTCATCCCTACTTGCGCGTGGGGCAGCGGGTGCGCATCACCAGCGGGCCGATGGAAGGACTGCAGGGAATTCTGCTGCGGCGGCGGGGGAGACCGCGCGTGGTAGTCTCTGTGGATCTGATTATGCGCTCGGTGGCGCTGGATATAGATGCCGCCCAAGTGGAGCCGCTAAAGTGAATTTTCCGGCGGGCGCTGCGGGCTGACCAAGAGCATGTATCTGAAATTCTACGGGCTGCGGGAAGAACCATTCGGGGTCACACCCGACCCCCGCTTCTTGTATGCCAGCCCGACTTACCAGGAAGCCCAGGCCACGCTGGAGTACGGCATCCGCTCCGGACGCGGGTTCACCGCGCTGATCGCCAAACCCGGCATGGGCAAAACCACGCTGCTGTTTCACCTGCTGGAGCGCTATTCCAGGACGGCGCGCACCGCCTTCATTTTCCTGACGCAGTGCGATTCGCGCGAATTCCTGCGCTACCTGATGACGGAGCTGGGAGCGGATACGAAGGAAACCGATTTTGTTCGCCTGCAGGAGCAGTTTGGCCAGTTACTGGTGCGGGATGCGCAAGCGGGGCGGAAAGTGATTGCGGTGGTGGACGAGGCGCAGAACCTGGACATCAGCGTGCTGGAGACGGTGCGCCTCCTCTCTGACTTCGAAACCCCGCGGGCGAAGCTCCTGCACATTATCCTGACCGGTCAGCCGGAACTGGCGGACCGCCTGGCCTCGCCGGAGTTGCTGCAGCTGCGGCAGCGCATCTCGCATCTGGTGCGTCTGGAGCCGCTGAGCGCGGCCGAGGTCAATCGCTACATTGATCACCGCCTGCGGGTCGCGGGCTATACGGGGGCGCCCCTGTTCACACCGGAAGCGCGAGCCCTGATTGTGGAACGCAGCGAAGGCATTCCGCGCTCCATCAACAACCTTTGTTTCAACGCTCTTTCCCTTGGCTGTGCTCTCTCGCGGAGAATCATCGGACCCGACATTCTGGCGGAGGTTTCAGCCGATCTGGATTTTGATTCCCTGCTGCGCGTCCAGCAGGAGGAACCAGCCACGGCCGTCAACGTGCCCGCACCCCGGGAGGCGGCCAGCCAGGAACCAGCAACCGCGCCCGGCGCGGAAGCGGCCCCTTCTTCCCCTGGGGCGGAAGACGCCGAAAGCCACGAGGATCTGGAGCAGCGCGAGGGCGCCACGGGAGAATTGCCGTCCACTGAGCAAGAGCCCGAGCGTATTGCAGGCGCCCCTCCCGCTCCGGCAGCGGCCGCCACGGGGAACGACCTGACGCGGCATGAGCCGGCCGCTGTTGCGCCTGGGCCCGGTCCGGTGCTGGTGCCCGACCTGCCGCGCCAGGCAGCGGAGGCGGCAAGCGCAGAGGTAGCCAGGGCGGAGGTGGCAAGCGCCGAGGTGGGCAACCTGGCGCTGCGCATCATGCCGGCCGAAACGGTCCCGGTTCCCAACAACGGCACGAGTGGGACAGCACCAGCCGGAGATGACAGAACGAAAGAGCCTGCATCCGCACCGGTCAATGGTGCAGGCGCACCTGCTGGCGCCGAAAAGAAAGAAGTCAAAGTGGACATAGAGGCGCTGGCGGCGGACTGCGCCCTGTTTGGAATGGAAGCCCCGAGGCGCTGGAAACGGCCGGTGGGCAAAGTTCCCGCGCCTTCGCGGACGAATGTTCCGCAACCCGCGGCTCCGGCCGTGCCAGGAAATGGCGCCTCGGCCAGGACGCCGGTGCCCCGTATGGGCCCGGCGGCCGTGCAACCGCCCGCAAAGGCAGTGCCGGGCAAAGTCTGGCCGCCACGTCCCGCCGGCGCACCCATTGCGCGCAAGCGGCGCAATAACCCACGTACTATGTATCTGGCTGCGGGAGCATCGGTGTTGCTGTTGTTGCTGCTGGTCTGGCTGTTGGGCGCAAGCGAACCGACAACCACATCCCAGGCGGCGAGCGTGAGCGCGACGGCGCAGAGGGTGAGCCCGCCGGCTGATTCCGGTTCGAGCGATGCGGCCGTCAGCTCCTCGGACAGTTCTGTGCTGGATGTAGTGGAAGAGCTGCCGCAGCCCGGGGAAGAAGCCGGTTCGCAGGATACGCGGCCGGCGGTGGTGATGCGGGGCACGGGGGCGGGTGAGCAATTGTTGCGGCGCGTTGATCCAGTTTACCCGGCAGCGGCGCGCGCTAACCGCATTCAGGGTGCGGTAGTACTGGGCGCGACGATCGGCACCCACGGCTTTCTGCGCCATATTCGCGTGCTCAGCGGGGACCCGCTGCTGGCCGACTCAGTGCTGGACGCGGTTAAGGGGTGGCGCTACCGCCCGCACAATGTCCGCGGCCGGACTGTGGAAACCGAGACGCGAATCGTGGTGAACTTCCAATTGGTTCCCCGCCCGCCCAATTCGCAGCAGAGCCAGTGAACCCCACAGGAAAGCAATTGATGATTGGCGATTGAAACCCGTCTGATTTTTCTTGGTGTGGTGGGTTTGGGTTTTGATTTTCGCGCAGATTTGGAAACTCGAGAAACTAGTTAGCCGCGGGGTTTTCATTCGTCATTCATCAATCTGCAATCTTCAATCGAATTACTTGCCGGCGCGGGCAGAGGAGGCGGGAATCTTCTCTCCCGAGACAATAGCCCGAGGATTATCTTCGGTGAGGGCGCGGGCCCGCTCTTCGCCGTGCCAGAGCGCCACCGCCTGGCGGGCAGCGGAAAGGATGGGCACGCGGCGGCGGTTATCGTGGGCGTCGGTGGCCACCACATGAACGGCCTGCTGCTCCAGCAGCATGCGGGCGCTGCGCCGTGCCTGTTCACCCCAGAAACCGGTCAGCGAATTGGCGGTAATCTGCACCAGACAGCCATTGTCAATCCATTCCAGCAGGCGCTCGAGGTTGTTGTGCAGGAGGGGATTGCGCTCGGGATGGGTAATCACCGGGGTGATCCCCATCTGGCGGAGGCGCAGCAGCGCGCCCGTGATCTGCTGGGGGATAGAGTAATCGCTGAACTCGACCAGCAGATAGCCAGTGTCGCCTATGGTATAGCGGTGGGGGTGAGCGAAGGCGTCCTCGAGGTTGTCATAGGAGAGGTGAAAATCGCAGCCCAGGCTGAAACGGGGTGAGCCGCCCGACAACTGCTGAAGGCGCTCCAGGCGGGCTGCCAGTTCTTCACGGTTATAGGAGTACTGAAAATCGGCGTGAGGAGTGGCCACGATGTGCTCAATGCCGTCGTGGAGGGCCATGGCGCACATATCCTGGGCCATTTCCCAGGAGGAGGCTCCGTCGTCCACTTCCGGGATGATGTGGCAATGAATGTCTACCATGAGGTTTTTGCGGGCGCTGGCTGGGCGCGCTCGAAGCATAGGCCAATCCCTATCCTAATGGTCAAAAGCGCTGTTCCACAACCGCGGGCAGGAAGAGGCTGCGCACGAAGGGCCAAGCGGTGTATCGTCCTAACCCAATATGCAATTTCGCAAGCTACTGACATGGATGCTGGCGGCGGTCACGTTAATGTGGTGGGCTCCGGGCGCGCTGGCCCAAGCCGATTCCGGCGACACGCCGCAGCAAAAGTCGTTTCGTGACGCCAAATTCGGCATGTTCATCCACTGGGGCGTTTACAGCGTGCTGGGCGACGGCGAGTGGGTGATGAACAACCGCCACATGTCCATCCAGGACTATGAAACCCTGCCGCAGCAATTCAACCCCGTAGAGTTCAATGCCGCCGAATGGGTGGCCATCGCCAAGGCGGCGGGCGCGAAGTACATCACCATCACCAGCAAACATCATGACGGCTTCGCCATGTTTGCCACCAAACAAACAACGTGGAACGTGGTGGACCGCGCGCCCTGGAAACGCGATCCGCTGGCGGAGCTGGCGCGCGAGTGCCACAAGCAGGGCATCAAGCTGTTCTTCTATTACTCGCAACTCGACTGGCATAACCCGGACTACTATCCGCTGGGCGAAACCGGGCAAAGCGCGGGACGGCGGCCGGGAGGAAACTGGCAGCATTACCTGGATTTCATGAACGCGCAGCTCACGGAGCTGCTTACCAATTACGGCCCCATCGGCGGCATCTGGTTCGACGGCTGGTGGGACAAGCCGCAGGCTGACTGGCGGCTGGAGCGCACCTACGCGCTGATTCATAAGCTGCAGCCGCAGGCGCTGATCGGCAACAACCACCATCAGGCGCCGTTTCCCGGCGAGGACTTCCAGATGTTCGAGCGGGACTTGCCGGGCCAGACCAGCGCGGACTGGAACAAGAACCCGGTGATCAGCAAGCTGCCTTTGGAAACCTGCGACACGGTGAACGATTCCTGGGGCTACACGCGGGGTGACCATCACTGGAAGACGAGCACGCAGCTGATCCGTTACCTGGTGGGGGCAGCCGGACGCAATGCCAACCTGCTGCTGAACGTGGGACCGATGCCCACAGGCAGGATTCAGCCGGAGGCGGTGGAGCGGCTGAAAGAGATGGGTGCGTGGCTGGGCAAATACGGCGACAGCGTGTACGGCACGCGGGAAGGGCCGATTGGGCCGCGCAGTTGGGGGGTGACCACTCAGAAGGGCAATCGCATATTCGTACACCTGCTGGACTGGCAGGATCCGGCGCTGCTCTTGCCGCGGTTGCCGGTGAAGATCACACGGGCTTATCTGATGCAGTCAGGAGCGCCGGTGGAGATAAGGGAGAGTGAGGCGGGCACGCTGCTGCGGCTGCCGGCGTATGACAAGACGGCGCCGGATAATGTTGTCGTGCTGGAGACGGCGGGAAAGTAAGGCTACGGCCCGCCAGGTCACACATTTGGCCGCCAGAGGTTTGTAACAGGATCAGCAGCAGCTTGTGCCGCCAAATGGGCGGCGCCCGCGGAAAAGATCGCGGCACTTAAGGCGCGGGGCGTATGGCAGCCTCCAGGGCGGCGCCAACCTGCGCCAGTTTTGCAGGAGAGAAGAGGCGCTGGCAGGCTTCAAACAGCTCGCGTTCCTCTTTGCGGATGTGAGCGGAGAAGAGCTGGGCGAAGGAGCGCAGGCCGGCAGCGTCCAGTTGGCGCTGTTCGGCACGGGTGAAATATTCGCGCAGGCTGGCGTGCTCAGCCAGCAGTTGATCCACCAGCGACTCGAGTTCGGCAAAGGCGCCGGCCTCGGGGAAGAGCGCCTGCTCCTCGGCGGCGAAGTGGTGGCGGATTTCCAGGCTGAACATGGTGCGGATTTGCGCCTGCAGGGCCTCGGGATCGGCGGTTCCAGCCTGCAGGGAGCGGTCAATCTGGACGCACAGGGCCAAAGCGTGCTGGTGCTGGTGGGAAAGCGGGATCAGGTTGGGGTCGCGCAGCATAAGCCAGAATCTACCACGGAGACACAGAGGAACGGAGTTGAAGCAGGAGTCAGGAATCGGTAGTCAGGAGTCAGCAATCCCGTGGCACAGGCGAGGGCGCCGGTACGCTTTACTAATGTTCCGCTGATGTAGAGAATACTTGTTTGCCCGCTGAGCGGGCAAAGAGCAGGGAGACTTCATGGTCGCTACCGGCGAACTCATACGCTTGATGAATTATGTGGACGACATTTCCACCACCTTGCGGCGCATTGTCGCCACCATACCCATGATGGACGAGGAGGAGCGCAAGCGCCTCTCCGACTACATGCGCAAGGTCGAGCCCAATTATGATTCCGTGCTGCAGCAACTGGAAAAGGGCGGCAAGTAGTGGGCGAAGTGCGCACGGTGGCCGTGATCGGCGCCGGTATCATGGGCCGCGGCATAGCCCACGTGGCCGCGCTAGGCGGGTATCGCACCATCCTGGAGGACATTCTGCCTGCGGCGCTGCGCCGCGCGGAATCGGAAATCCGTTCCAATTTGGATAAGGCGGTGGAACTGGGCAAGGTGGCTGCGCCCGAGGCCGCGGCCGCCATGGGGCGACTGGAGTTCGCGCAATCGGTGGAGGAGGCGGCGCGCCAAGCCGACTTAGTGATTGAGGCCGTTCCGGAAGAGTTGGAATCGAAGATCGAGATTTTCACCCTGCTGGACAAAATTTGCCGTCCCGGCACTATCCTGGCCACCAACACTTCTTCCTTGAGCATTACCGAGGTTGCTTCCGTCACCTACCGCGCCTCGAAGTGTGTGGGCATGCATTTTTTCAATCCGGTGCACAAGATGAAGCTGTTGGAGATTGTGCGCGGGCTGGAGACGGATCAGGACACGCTCGACGCCGCAGCCGAAGTGGGGCGGCGCATGGGCAAGGAGACGGTGGTCATCAAGGAGGCGCCGGGATTCATCACCAGCCGCATCAACGCCCTGATCGGAAACGAGGCATTTTATATGCTGCAGGAGGGGATCGCCTCCGCCCGCGATATCGATAAAGCGTTAAAGCTGGGGTTGAACCATCCCATGGGACCGTTTGAGATGATTGACTTGGTGGGACTGGACACCCGGCTGCACATCCTGGAATACCTGCACAAGAGTCTGGGCGAGAAGTACCGGCCGGCACCCCTGTTGGTGCAGTACGTGAAGGCGGGACGACTGGGGCGCAAGGCGGGCAGAGGAGTGTATGAGTATCCCGAGGTAAAGGGCGTTGCCGGGCAGAAAGAAGTAGTCGGGAGTCAGGAGTCGGTGGTCAGCAAGACCTAAGCCTGCCACGGAGACACAGAGGCACGGAGAAAAGCAGGGGTTTCAAGGTTTCGCAGGTTTCTTTAGTCCCAGTCAGTCAGAAAGCCGGGCGCTTCCACGTAAATCCAGCCAAGTGTTCTCACGCGACAAAGTATTTCGCGGCGGGATGATGCACCACAATCGCCGAGGTAGATTGTTCCGGTTCCAGCAGGAAGCCGGTGGTCAGGTGCACGCCAATCGTCTCTTCCGGCTTGAGCAACCGAAACAGCTTGGTCTGGTCTTCCAGGTTGGGACACGCGGGATACCCGAACGAGTAGCGCGACCCGCGGTACTTCTGGTGGAACAGGTCGCGGATTTCCGGCGAGTCCTCGCCCGCAATTCCCAGCTCCTGCCGTATATGCTTGTGGTGGTACTCGGCCAGTGCCTCCGCCGTCTCCACGCTCAGGCCGTGCAGGTAGAGATACTTGGTGTACTCGCCTGACTCAAACAGCTTTTTCGTATATTCGGAAGCCTTGGGCCCGATGGTCACTAGCGCTAGCCCCAGTACGTCCATCTGGCCTGAGCCGCACCGGGCAAAGAAGTCGGCAAGGCACAGCCGCCGCCCTTCCTTCTGCCGCGGAAAAGTGAACCGCAGAATTTCTCTTGCCACTGCCTGCGTGGGGACAGCCGCCCTCGGCTGTGCCTGCGTGGGGACAGCCGCCCCCGGCT
>JBLMXE010000387.1:0-4346 GCA_050257615.1 Chlamydiota bacterium
ACAAACCTTGTCAAACTCACGAATAAGAACGTCACCGATCGCTCCCGCCGCCGGCCTTCCCACCCTGGCCATCGTGGGCAGGCCCAACGTGGGCAAATCCACGCTCTTCAACCGCATCATCGGCCGCCGCCGCGCCATTGTCGGGGACGAACCCGGCATCACCCGCGATCGCCTCTATGGCGAAGTTTCCTGGGGCGGCCGCGACCTGCGCGTGATCGATACGGGCGGCATCATCCCCGAAGACAAGCAGCTGATCCCTGCGGAAATCTTTCGCCAGGCCCGCGTAGCCCTGGAAGAGGCCGCCGCCATCATCATGGTGGTGGACGTGCGCACCGAACTGGCTGCTCCCGACCTCGACCTTGCCCGTCTGCTGCTGCGCACCGGCAAGGCGCTGTTCCTGGCGGTCAATAAAGTGGATACGGAAAAGCAGGAGGCCACGGCCGAGGAATTCCGCCGCCTTGGGATCCGCAACGTATTTCCGGTTTCGGCGGAGCATGGGCGGGGGGTGGCGGAGTTGCTGGATGCGATCGTGGACATCTTGCCGCCGCCAGCTACCCAAAGCTTCACCACAGAGGACACGAAGGAAGAAACACAGGAAGAAAAGGAAAGAGAAGAAGCTCAGGAGACTGCCCGCGAAACGCGCGTGGCCATCATTGGCCGGCCGAATGTGGGTAAGTCCACGCTGCTCAACCGGCTCACCGGCTCGGAGCGCGCCATCGTTTCGCCCGTCCCCGGCACCACCCGCGACGCCGTGGACGAAATTATGGAGCATGACGGCCGCCGTTACCGCTTTATTGATACCGCCGGCATCCGCCGCAAAGGAAAAACGCACCTGATGGCGGAAAAGCTTTCCGTGGTCATGGCACGCAAGCACCTGGAGTCTGCCGACATGGCGCTCATCATGATTGACGCCACTGAAGGAGTGACCGCTCTCGACGCCACCATCGCCGGCTACGCTCATGAGAGCGGCCGCTCCGTCATCATCGTCATCAACAAGTGGGACTTGGTCGCGGGCAAGAAGCTGGAGAGCTGGCGCGGGCGCAAGGTGGCCCCGCAGGAGCGCCCCGTGGACCGCAACCTCTACGAGGGGCAGGTGCGCCGTTCCCTGAAGTTTCTGGAGTACGCTCCGGTGATTTTCATTGCCGCATCCACCGGCAAGAATGTGGACAAGATTTTTTCTACCCTGCAGCAGGTGGCTGAAGAGCGGCGCAAGCGCATCGCCACTGCCGCCATGAACCGCTTCCTCAAGCAGGTGGATTTTGAGCGCGCCTCGGTGCCCATAGCCAAGCGGGTGAAGATTTATTACATGACGCAGGCATCGGTGGCCCCGCCCACGTTCGTGCTCTTCACCGACCGCGCGGTCAAACTGCACTTCTCCTACCAGCGCTTCCTGGAAAACCAGATTCGGCGCGCGTTTGGCTTCAGCGGCACGCCCATCCGTATCCTCACGCGAGCCAGCGGCTAACCTGCCAACTCTTGCACTGCTTCGCGGAACGCGGCCGTGTGCTGGTCCACATCGTCGGCGCTGGTGGCCGGCGACGTGAGCGCCATGTTATGGAATGGGGTGAGCAGAATTCCCCGGTTCAGGGCGTACAGGTGCATGAACCGCTCCAGTTCGAAATCCATCGCTGCCGCCGCCTCTGCCCCGTTGCGCGGGCGCTTGTCGGTGAAGAGATACTCCGCCCGGCAGCCCAGACGGGTGACATGCCAGGGCAGCCGGGCAGCCTGAATCGCCTGCTCCACGCCCTTGGTAAAGCGCTCGGCTAGGGGGATCATGTGCTCGAAGGCCGCCGGCGTGAGCACCCTCTCCAGCGTGGCCCGCATGGCCGCCAGGGAAAGCGCGTTGCCTGCCAGGGTGCCGCCAATGCCGCCCGTGTCGCAGTCTTCCAGGCGAATGCGCTGGAGAATGCGTTCGCCCACATCGGCAGTGAAGCCATAGGTAGCCGCCGGCACGCCGCTGGCCAGGGGCTTGCCCAGCACAAAGAAGTCCGGCTCCAGGTCATACTCCCGGGTGTAGCCGCCAGGGCCAGCGCAGATGGTGTGTGTTTCATCAATAATAAGCAGCGTGCCATACTTGCGCGTCAGCTCGCGCAGGGCCTCGTGGAAGCCCGGCTCCGGATGCACGATGCCCACGTTGGTCAGCGCCGGTTCTGCCAGCACGCAGGCGATCTCGCGGGTGGCCAACGCCTTCTCCAGTCCTTCAACATCGTTGAATTCGACCACGCGCGTAGTCTCGGTGGGATTCACCGGCGGCCCGATGTTGCCCCGGCGCGGACCGGGTACGCCATCCTTCAGGGTGATGAACGATTCGTCCACCGTGCCGTGGTAGCAGTAGTTGAACACCAGCACCAGCCGGCGCTGGGTGACCTCGCGCGCCACGCGGATGGAGAAGCGGTTGGCGTCGGTGGCGGTGAGGCAGAACTGCCAGTAGGGAAGACCGAAGCGCCGCTTCAGCTCTTCGCCCACCCAGATGGCGTCCTCGGTGGGCAACATGAAGGTTATGCCGCGCCGCGCCTGGTCGGTGATGGCGTGCACCGCTGCTTCCGGCGAGTGCCCGGTCATGGCGCCCGTGTCTCCCAGGCACAAGTCCACATATTCGTGTCCGTCCACGTCGGTGAAATGAGCGCCGTGCGCCTGCTTGACGAATACCGGGAAGGCGCCCGCCCACTTCACCATCCAGTTCATGGGGACGCCGCTGAGCAGGGAGTGGGTGGCCCGCTGGTGGAGTTCGCGCGAGCGTGGATGCTCGGCGATAAAGCGCTCCTGCTCCCGCTGCATGAGCGCCTGCAGCCGCCCCCGGTCAATGCTGCGCACTTGTTTTGTGCTGGTTGGCATGGTGGCTTCCTGGCTCTCTGGCTGACTAGCTTACTAGCTCAGGGCTTCAGCTAGCCAGCCAGTCAGCTATCCGACCAGCGCCTCCCCGCCGTTGATATTGAGCACCTCTCCGGTCACGAAGCCCGCGTACTCGGTGCACAGGAAGAGAATGGAGGTCGCGATTTCCTTCGGCTTGCCCAAGCGCCCCAGGGGGATTTCCTGCTCGATGCGGCGCCGCTTTTCAGCATCCTGCAGTGCCGGCGCCACCAGTTCTGTCTCCACCCAGCCGGGGGCCACGCAGTTGACGTAGACGCCGTCGGGAGCAAGCTCGGTAGAGAGTCCCTTGGCCATGCTGATGAGCGCGCCCTTGCTGGCGGCGTAGTCAACGTGCAAGGCCTCTCCGATCTGCCCCGAACTGGAACTGACCAGTACGATGCGCCCCGCCGCCGGCCCTGTGCGCCGCTGGCGCTTCATCTGCGCCACGGCGTGCATTATCAGGCCGAAAACGCTGTCCAGGTTGACCGCCATGGTGCGGCGCCACTGCTCGGCGGTCATTTTTTCAATGGGGACATCTTCCGCCGTCCAGATGCCCTGATTGGCGACCAGGACGTCCAGCCGTCCCAGGAGCTGCACTGCCTCCTCGATCAGCCCGCGAGCCGCCTCCGGCGAGTTCAGGTCGCATTGCACCGCTGTGCAGCCCGCCCCGCACTCCCGCGCCAGCTTTTCCGCCACGTCCCTGGCCCGCTGGTAGCTGAAGACAACCTGCGCCCCGGCGGCGGCAAACATCCGCACCGTGGCCGCGCCGATTCCGCGCGAGCCGCCAGTGATGAGTGCGGACTGACCTGCCAGTGAGAGGTAGATGGGCATGGGTTTCAAAGTCTCCCAGGTTTCAAGGTTTCGCCATCGGCAGCAATCCGAAACTTTGAAAACCTTTGAAACCTTGAAACGTGACTACGCGCTGGCCGCCTCCGAGCCCAGGGGCAGAAAGTACTGCGTTCCCTTGATCGGCTCGGAGACCTTGCGCAGCAGTTCCTGCAGGTCTTCGTTGCGGTCCACGAAGTCAATGTCGGAGGTGTTCACAACCAGCAGGTCCGACGCGGTGTAGTGAAAGAAGAAGTGCTCATAGGCCTTGACCACCGCCTCCAGGTAATCCTGGCTGATCCCCTTTTCTGCCGCCACGCTCTTCTTTTTCAGCCGTTTGCGCAGTACCTCCGGAGAAGCCTGCAGGTAAATCACCAGGTCGGGCGTGGGCAGCTGATCGCGAAAGTGGTTGTAGTAGCGGTTGTAGGTTTCCAGTTCCACATCGCTGAGGTTCAGGTAGGCGAACAGCTTGTCCTTTTCGAAGATGTAATCGGCGACTACGGTCTTGTTGGAGCGCGGGCCCACGTCCAGCGCTTTCAACTGCTCGAAACGGCTGGCCAGAAAGGCAAACTGCGCCTGGAAGGCGGCTCCGGGTTCGCCATCGTAAAACGCCTTGAGAAAGGGGTTGTCGTCGGGCTCCGCCACCCGCTGCGCGTTCAGCCGCTCGGCCA
>JBLMXE010000388.1:0-4996 GCA_050257615.1 Chlamydiota bacterium
ATTCATGATCAATCGCGAGTGCAATCGTTTTTTTCGAAGGACACTGGCCACCCTGGTGCTTGTGTCCCTGCCGCTGGCTGCGCAGAAGGTTCCCCCCGAGCAGCGCACGGCGCGCTACTTCGACTCGGTGCACCGTCAGCCTTCCCTGCTGCTGGCCTTTCTGGAGCAGATGCCCAAGGGCGGCGACCTGCACAACCACCTCTTCGGGGCGATTTATGCCGAAAGCTTCATCCAGTGGGCGGCGCAGGACGGATTGTGTGTGGAGCGGGCCAGCATGACCGTGGTACAACCGCCCTGCAAAGAAGACAAGCCGCCAGCCGCCGACGCGCTGAAAGACCCCAACCTATATGCGCAGCTGGTGGACGCTTTTTCCATGCGCGACTGGAACGCGGCGCGCGATTCGGGCCATGATCACTTTTTTGCGTCCTTTTACAAATTTCTCCCCGCCAGTACCGGCCACGTTGGCGACATGCTGGCCGAAGCCGCGGGGCGCGCCGCTGAAGATCACGTCACCTACCTGGAGCTGATGTTTGGGCCCGGCCGGGACCAGGCCATAGACCTGGGCGCGCGAGTGGGCTGGAGCGACGACTTCGCCCAGATGCGCCAGAAAATGCTGGCCAATGGTCTGCAGGAGGTAATTGCCTCCGGCCGCAAGTCGCTGGATGAAGATTTGGCCCATATGCGCCAGGATTTGCGTTGCGACACCGCCTCCGCCCAGCCCGGCTGCCAGGTCACCGTGCGCTGCCTGTTTGAAGTGCTGCGCGGGTTGCCGCCGGAGCAGGTTTTTGCCCAGATTCTTACGGGCTTCGAACTGGCCCAGGCTGATCCGCGCGTGGTGGGCCTCAACCTGGTCATGCCCGAGGACTGGTATGTGCCCATGCACGACTTCCGCCTGCACATGAAGATGATTGATTACCTGCACGGCATCTATCCCCACGTGCACATCAGCCTGCATGCCGGCGAACTGTCGCAGGGCATGGTGGCCCCGGAAGGCTTGAGCTTTCATATTCGCGATTCGGTGGAAATGGGGCACGCCGAGCGCATCGGGCACGGCGTGGACGTGATGCACGAAACCGATCCCATCGCCCTGCTCAAGGAGATGGCGCGGCGCAACGTGCTGGTGGAAATCTGCCTGACCAGCAATGACCTGATCCTGGGGGTCCGCGGCAATCGGCACCCGCTGCCTGTCTATATGAAATATGGCGTGCCCGTGGCGCTGGCCACGGATGACGAAGGAGTCTCGCGATCGGACATGACGCAGGAATATGTGCGAGCGGCGGAAACCTACAATCTCAGCTATCCGCAGCTGAAAGCCATGGCGCGCGCCAGCCTGGAGCATAGTTTTCTGCCCGGGCCCAGCTTGTGGAGAGATGCTCATACCTTTCGCCGCGCGGATGCCTGCGCAGCCGATTCACCAGGAAACCCTGCCCTTTCCTCGGCCTGCCGCAAGTTCCTGGATGGCAGCCAGCGGGCGCAGGTACAGTGGCGGGAAGAAGGCGAGTTCGAGAAGTTTGAAGCGAAATTTTGAAAACCAGCAATTAGCAGTTAGCATTTGGCACTTAGCCCATGAACGCTAAGTGCTTCTTCTCACGAGTCACGGATGCATGGTCCGCAGATGAGCACGGAACGCCCCGACCAGTTCACTCACGCCGAGGAAGCGGCGAAGTTCATCCTTGCCAGGACCAAGCTGCGGCCAAAGGTTGCGGTCGTGCTGGGCTCGGGCCTGGGCGCTTTCGCTGACGAACTGCAAGAGGCCACCCGCGTTCCCTATCAGGAAATTCCTTTCTTCCCGCGCTCCACGGCGGTCGGTCACGCCGGCGTGCTGGCCATCGGCAAGTGCGAAGAGGTGCCGGTGGCGGCCATGCAGGGCCGCGTGCACATGTACGAAGGCTATTCGCCGCAGGAGGTCGCCTTCCCCATGCGGGTGCTGGGCCGCATGGGGGTAAAGGCCGCCATCCTGACCAACGCTGCCGGCGGCATTAACCTGGAATACAAACAGGGCTGCCTGGTGCTGCTCAGCGACCACATCAACCTGCAGGGGCGCAACCCCCTGGTGGGACCCAACGACGAGCGCTTCGGGCCGCGCTTTCCCGACATGACGCGGGCGCATCACAAGCCCTATCGCGAGATAGCGCTGGAAGAAGCGCGGCACCTGGGCATCACCTGTTTCGAAGGCGTGTACGCGGCGCTACTGGGCCCGAATTACGAAACCCCGGCGGAGATCCGCTTCCTGCGCACCATCGGCGCCGACGTCGTGGGCATGAGCACAGTGGCCGAGGTCATCGTGGCGCGGCAAATGGGAATCAAGGTGCTGGCCATCTCCTGCGTCACCAACATGGCCGCCGGCATTCTCGACCAGCCCATCAACCACGAGGAAGTGCTGGAGACGGGCGAGCGGGTGAAGGGCCAGTTTATCGCGCTGCTGCGGGCGGTAATCCCACGGATAGCGAAAGATGTGGGGTGAAGCAGCACTCAGCATTCAGCCATCAGCATTCAGTCGGCAAATTCGCACTTGGCATTTGGCACTTAGCATTTGGCCTTGAGACTGATGGGGGAGCCAAGTGCCAACTGCCAACTGCGCTTCTGTTGGCTGAATGCTGACTGCTGATTGCAGAGTGCTTGCTCCATTTATAATCAATGCCGGCAAACGACATGCAGGAGGACGCTCGATGGCTGGAGTAATTCCGGAGAAGTACACCGACCTGTTCCAGAAAAAAGCATTCGCGAATCTGGCCACCCTGAGAGCCGACGGCAGCCCGCAGGTAACGCCGGTGTGGATTGATTACGACGGCCGGCACGTGATCGTGAACACCGCCGAAGGACGCGTGAAGGACCGCAATCTGAAGCGCGACGGGCGGGTGGCTATCGCCATCATGGATCCCGAGAATCCGTACCGCTACCTGGGGTTAGAAGGCAAGGTAGTGGAGGTCACCAAGAACGGCGCCGACGCCCACATTGACAAGATGGCCAAGAAATATCTGGGCATGGACAAGTATCCCAATCGCAAGCCTGGCGAAGTGCGCGTCATGTTCAAGATCCAGCCGGATCGCGCGCATACCATGGGGTAGGCGTTGCCGAATTCCAGTGGAGACCTAGTTAATTACGTCTCTACCAAAGGGAACTTATGACTTCGGCCGAAGCTACAACGAATCCGGTGGGGATTGTTCGCGCCACGGCAGGCGACGTAGACCGGGTAGCACCTTTATTCGACGCCTATCGCCAGTTCTATAAAAAGAAACCGGATCTGGCGGGAGCGCGGGCGTTCCTCGGTGAGCGCCTGGAAAAAGATGAGTCGGTGATCTTTCTGGCGATGGCGGGCGATAAAGCCGTGGGTTTTGTGCAGCTTTATCCGTGCTTTTCATCAACCGCCATGAAACCCATGTGGATTCTGAACGATCTTTTTGTCACGCCGGAGGCGCGGCGCAGTGGAGCGGCCAAGGCTCTGATGGAGCGGTCGCGGCAGTGGGCGGTGGAAACCGAGGCTGACGGGCTATGGCTGGAGACCGCGGTGGATAACCATCCCGCGCAGCGCCTGTATGAGAGCCTGGGCTGGAAACGCGACAACGACTATTTCCGCTACTTGATGCCGCTGTGATTCTTCCTTGAAAACTGCCACTTACAATCTGACGCTTCTGGGATTTGGGAACGTGGGACGTGCCTTCGTTTCCTTGCTGGAACGAAAACGTGACGACCTGCGCGAACAATACGGCATCGAGTGGCGGCTGACCGGCGTGGCCACGCGGCGTATGGGCTGGATTTCCGCACCCGGCGGCCTGGATGCGACGGCTCTGCTGCGAGGCGAACTTCCCGTCGCCGCAGGTCCCAACAACGTCCGCGATTGGCTGCGCGCCGCCCGCGCCGATGTGTTGTTTGAAATCACCTCCCTGAACCGCGAAACCGGCCGGCCCGCCATTGACCACCTGAAGGCGGCGCTGGAGATGGGCGCCCACGCCATCACCGCCAACAAAGGTCCGGTGGTGCACGGCTATGCGGAGCTGAGCCAACTGGCCCGGAAATCCGGACGCAAATTTCTGTTCGAATCCACGGTCATGGACGGCGTGCCCATCTTCTGTCTGTTTCGCGACACGCTGCCCGCGGTGGAGGTGCGTGGCTTCCGCGCCATCCTTAACTCCACCACCAACCTCATCCTGCAGCAGATGGAAGAAGGCAGCACGCTGAACCGCGCCATCTTTAAGGCGCAGGAACTGGGCCTGGCGGAAAGCGATCCTAGCGACGACCTCGAAGGCTGGGATGCGGCTGTCAAAGTGTGCGCCCTCACCGCTGTGTTGATGGACACGCCGCTGAAACCACAGCAGGTGGAGCGCGAGGGGGTTGAGGAGTTGCATCCCCTGGCAGTGCAGGCGGCGCGGCGGGCCGGCCGGCCCTATAAACTGGTATGCGAGGCCCGCCGGGTAAATGGCGGCATTCGCGCCAGCGTGCGGCCGCAGCAGTTGCCGCTCAGCGATCCCCTGGCCTGGGTGAACGGAACCTCATCGGCCATTTATTTCGAGACCGACATTTTTCCTGGCTTGGCGATTACAGAACAGAATCCGGGCACAACAGAAACAGCTTACGGGCTGCTGGCGGATTTGGTAAGGGCGGTGAGGTAGCGCCGCTGTCTGCCTGCTACCACAAATTATGTCTGTCATGTTGAGCGAGGGCGCACGCCCGAGTCGAAACACCCCTACACTGACGGAAGCACCCAGCCTGCTCAAGGGAATGCTGCCAAGGATTTAAGAGATGGAGTTTGTCGCAGAAACTCCCTGAAGCAGTTATGCACTTGCCGGCGACACAGGGGTCCTTCGACTGCGCTTAGGATGACAGTCGCGAAATGGGGAATAAAAAACAAACATGGGAACTCAAACTTTGAATTGCAAAGCGGCGGCGCTGGATATCAATTGGGTGCGGGAGCAGTTTCCCTCGCTCAAACTCGTGATCAACGGCCATCCGGCGGCGTTTCTCGACGGGCCCGGGGGCACGCAGGTACCGCAGCGGG
>JBLMXE010000389.1:0-27353 GCA_050257615.1 Chlamydiota bacterium
ACGTTCTCGGGCACCCGGTCCAGAAAGCGGTCAAGCGCGGCCTCGTCAAACATGGTTCCCGTCGGGTTGTTGGGATTGGCCAGATAGATGAGCCGGGTGTTCTGGTCAATGGCAGCGGCAATGGCGTCCAGGTCAAAGCTGTTATTCTGCATCGGTACTTCGATCAGGCGCCCGCCGCTTGCCTGCGTGGCGATGGGGTAAATGATGAACGACAGCCGGCTGGTAATGGCGTTCAGGCCGGGCCGGAGCAGGATCCGCGCTAAATCGTTAATCAGTTCGGTGGAGCCGGCGGTCACCAGCGCCTGCTCAGGTTTTACCGCAAAGCGCTCGGCCAGCTTGAGCCGCAGGTCTACGGTGTCGTTATCAGGGTAGTAGTTGGCCTGTTCGGCGGCCATGCGCATCGCCTCGACCGCCCGCAGGGAAGGGCCGAAGGGATTCTCGTTGGAGGCCATTTTGATACAGCGCACGCCGCTCTCCTGTTCCGCCTGGCGCACCGGCTTGCCCGGCGTGTACCCCTTCAGGGTACGAACATATTCTGGCACCAGCTGGCTGAAATCGGCCATGCGGAGGATGGAGTAATTGTGTAATCGGGTATGTGTAAGTGGATTGGTAATTGGTAATTTCTAATTTGTAGTTTATTCCGGAACCGGCTCCCGGCCAGTTGGTTTTCAATTACAAATTACAAATTGTTAAATTACAAATCCTGACTCAATCCCACAATTACCCGATTACACAATTACTCAATTCTTCAGTTTTTCCCGCACCAGATCTTCCACCCTATCCACAACCTGATCAATGGAGAGGTGGCTGGAGTCAATGATGACGGCGTCCTCGGCGGGAACCAGGGGAGAGGCGGCACGGGTGCGGTCGCGCAGGTCGCGTTCCTGTAATTCTGCGGCAATCCGCCGCCGCTCAACCGTCTCACCCTTTTCGGCGCGCTGCAGAACGCGCCTTTCCTGGCGTACCTCCGGCCGGGCATCGAGGAAAACCTTGACTTCGGCATGGGGAAAGACCTTGGTGCCAATATCGCGGCCCTCCATGACCACGCCGCCCCCCACCCCCAGTTCGCGCTGCCGCTCCACCATCCATTGCCGCACGGCGGGATGTACGGAGACGCGGGAAGCGGCACTGGTAACGTCCTGCTCGCGGATGCGCTGCGAAACGTCCATGCCGTCGAGGAAAACGCGATTGCCCTCGCGCGTCGGCTCCAGACGAATCTGCGAGCTCTGAGCTAAAGCGAGCAGGGGCGCCTCGTCATCAAAAGAAATGTCGTTGCGGATAGCCTTCAGCGCCAGCGCCCGATACATGGCGCCGCTCTCCAGGTTGACGTAGCCCAGCTTGCGCGCCAGGCGCGCGGCGATGGTGCTCTTGCCCGCCCCGGCGGGGCCGTCAATGGCGATGGTCAGCTTTTGCGACAGCTCTTGTTCGGTCGTCAAGTTGTGATCAGTGAGGTTTCAATGTTTCAAGGTTTCAAAGTTTCGACCTCATCTCTGGGAAACCTTGAAACCTGTGAAACTTTGAAACTTTGGTCTTACGCCCTTTCCTGCACACGCTCGCTTTTGGCCGGCGAGACCTGCAGCAGAGAGCGGTGGCCGATGTTCAAAAAAACCAGCTCGCGTGCCGACAAAAGGGCGTTCAGCGCGTCTTTGACCTTGAAGCGGGGCACGAAGTGGGCAAAAAACTCTTCCACCTCATGCGACTCGGCCGCGATTACGCAGTCCAGATACTTGGAAATGAGCGCCGAGAGCCCCTCCGCCACCGACATGTTAATACCCTGACGCACCGCATCCGGCGACCAGCGATAAAGCGCATCCCAGGAAGCGCCAACCCGGGGATCATAATCCACACGGGTGATACGCAGCTTGGACCAAAGCTCGCCCAAGGCACGGTCCAGGGCAGCCGCCGAGACTCCGCCGCCCAGCACTTCCAGCAGTTTCTGCCGCGAGACCGGACCTTGTTTGCGGATCACCTCGAAGGCGTCGCGCGCCAGTTCGCCGTACTCGGAGCGAGCCCCGGCCTTGGGCGTGCGCCGCGGGCTCCGGTCTCCCACCAGCGCATAAAAATAAGGGAACAGAGAAGCCGCCACCAGAAAATTATTTTCTCCGAACAAATTGGCTTCATAGGCAGCGCGCTGCCGCAGCAGTCGCACCATCAGTTCGGTGGCCTCTCGGGCGCGCGCGTCAGAAAACGCAGTCTGACAGCTGGGAAGATTGTCGTCCTGGCCGGTAAAAGCGCCAATAAACGTGGGCGCCAGCGGCATGGGTTTCTGCGGATACATCAGGCAGAAGCCCACCGACTCCAGGAATTCGGAAAGAGACTCCAGCGTGCGCGCGGGATTCCCCGCAACCCGCCACTTCTCTCGCCTCGCCTCCTGTAATTCCCGATCCGTCATATCTTCTAATCGCGGCTTCGTTTAAGGCGGAAGCACAACTCCATGCCGACACTGCTTCCCCCGACTCCTGGCCCCTGGTTTTAGATTCGCTTAAATGCCCGCTGAATGTCCTTAACAGAATACCTTAAGACCACCGGCCGACCGTGTGGGCAGGTCATAGGACATTCCGTCATGGCCAGTTCGGCCAGCAGCCACTCCATTTTGTTCTGCTCCAGAGGCATGTTGACCTTGATGGCGGCGTGACAGGCGATGGAAGCGGCAATCCGGCCGCGCGCCTTCTCCAGGTTGAGCGCCTGCTCTTCGCTGGCAAACTCGTCGAGCAGTTCGTGCAGCATGTGCTCCACTTGTGCGGCGTCCACGCCGGCGGGCGAAACTTTCACAGCAATGGTACGCGAGCCAAATGGTTCCAAATCGAAGCCGTTGCCCCGCAATTCGTCGGCAATTTCGGCGAACACCGCCTGCTGCCCCGGGGTGAGCTCCACAATGATGGGCATGAGCAGGCGCTGGCTTTCCACGCGCTCCGCCGCCCGCTGCCGCAGAATTTTTTCGAAGAGTACCCGCTCGTGAGCCACGTGCTGGTCCACGATCCATAGGCCATCTTCGTTTACCGCCAGAATGAAGGAGTTGCGAATCTGGCCCAGAGGTTTGAGGGTGGAGAGCGAAGCCAGGCTGGATTCGCTTTCCGCTTCCGGTTCGGGCAGGATGTTGCCGCAGCTATCGGCTCCGCTGAAAGTCTGGCGGGGAAAGCGCGCGACCGGCAGAGCCGCATTGCCTTCCACCGCAATGCCCCCTTCGAAGTGCAGACGCTGGGTTTCGGGCGGCAATTCGGGGGCGCGCAGCGCGAAGCCGCCTGAGGCTGCGTAGAGCTCTCGCCAGTTACCGGAAACTGGGTCCGGGCGTGTGGCGCTGGAAAGAGCGGGCGTGGCGGTGGGCCGGGCGCCGATTTCGGCGGCAAATTGCGGCGCCGGGCGCGCCTTCATCAGGGCGGCGCGCACCGAGTCGCGCACAAAATCGTGCACCACGCTCTGCTGGCGAAAGCGTACTTCGATTTTTGAAGGGTGCACATTCACGTCCACTTCCGCCGTAGGCAGCTCCAAAAAGAGCAGCACCACGGGATATACGGTGGGCGGCAGGATGTTGCGGTAAGCTTCCGTGATGGCGTGCTGCACCAGGCGATCGCGGATCAGCCGCTGGTTGACAAAGATGTAGATAGAGCTGCGGTTCAGCTTCTGGATTTCCGGTTTGGAAACAAAGCCGTGGATGCGGATTTCACCGGGTTCTTTGCGGCCGCCGTTCTCCTCCTCTACGTCGCGCTTCGCCCAGGGCGGGGGCTGCGGCAAACCGATGCGCTGCAGTTCGACGGCCGCGGCTATGGGAATTAGCTGGTCCAGCGTGTCCTTACCGAAAATCTGGTAAACGCGCTCGGCGTGGGTGGCCACCGGCGGCGCTACCAGCATGGCGTTGGTCAGCGAGTGCAGCTCGAAGTGCTTGTCCGGGTGCGCCAGAGCGTAATGTGTGACCAGTGAGGCGATGTGGGAAAGCTCGGTGCTTTCCGCCTTCATGAATTTCTTGCGCGCCGGAACGTTGAAGAACAGGTCGCGCACCGCCATGGATGTGCCCGCGGGCAGCCCGGCTTCTTCTACACGCACCAGCTTGCCGCCGTTGATCTCGATGATGGTCCCGGCAGTGCTTATGTGGGGGCGGGTCTCCGACCCGCCCATGGACGGGGCAGAGCCCCGTCCCCACACATTCTGCGCCTCTTGCGTCTCCGCGCAAGTTTCCAGGCGCAGTCGCGAGACGGAAGCGATAGAGGGCAGGGCTTCGCCGCGGAAGCCGAGCGTGGCCACGCTGAGCAGGTCGTCGGCGGTGCGAATCTTGGAGGTGGCGTGGCGCTCGAAGGCGAGCATGGCGTCGTCGCGGCTCATGCCGCAGCCGTCGTCGGTGATTTGGATGAGCTTTTTGCCGCCCGCCTCTACGTTCACCCGGATGCGTCTGGCGCCCGCGTCCAGCGCGTTCTCCAGCAGTTCCTTGACCACCGAGGCGGGGCGCTCCACCACTTCGCCGGCCGCGATCTTGTTGGCTACGTGCTCCGGGAGTACGTGGATTTTGCCCATGAAATTCTTTTCGCCGCGGATGAACGCAGATGCCCGCAGATTAAATCAAAAGCAAGAAAAGCAGAAGGGCAGGAAGAACACAGATGGGCGTGCCGGCCGATTCTCTCGATTCGTATCAGGGCACGCCTTTAGGCGTGCCGACGCGCATTGCTTGGAAATTGGGCTTCAGCCCCTGTGGACCTGTTCGCAGCGGCTGAAGCCGGTCTCACGAGTAGGCTGCTTCGGCATGGCTAAAGCCATGCCCTGATACGAACCTTCCACGCCAGTCTGGGGGCCATCTATTTCTTCCGCACTGCAATCCCCAGCTCCTTGAGCTGTGCTTCGCTGACGGGGGTGGGCGCGTCCACCATCAGGTCCACGGCCTTGGCGGTCTTGGGGAAGGGAATCACTTCGCGCAGGCTGTCGGCTCCGGCCAGGATCATGACAATGCGATCCAGACCGAGGGCGATGCCGCCGTGGGGCGGCGTGCCGTATTCCAACGCTTCCAGGAAGAAGCCGAAGCGCGCCTTGGCTTCCTCGTCGCTCATGCCCAGGGCATGGAAAATTTTCTTCTGAATGTCCTGGCGGTGAATACGAATAGAGCCGGAGCCCAGCTCGGTGCCGTTGAGCACCACGTCGTAGGCCAGGGCCCGCACTGCCGCCGGATCGGACTCGAGCTTGTCCATGTCCTTTTCGTGCGGCGAAGTGAAGGGATGGTGGGCCGCGGCCCAGCGCTTGCCTTCTTCATCCCACTCGAACATGGGGAAGTCGGTCACCCAGAGAAAACGGAAATCGCCGCGCTGGAAGGCGCCGTGACGCTCGGCGTATTTCTGTCCCAAAGCCACGCGCAGCGCGCCCGCGGCCGTGTACACGGCGGCATCGTGCTGCTTGACCTCGGGGCCGACAATGCTTTCGGACGGATGTTCCGCGGGATGGCCGTTGCCCGCCACCAGCACCAGCAGGTCGTCCGGTTGCGCGCCGCTAAGCTGCCGCACCTTGGCCATGGCCTCAGGGAAGGACTTCTCCAGGCGCTTGGCGTCTTCGAACAGCTTGGCGTTCTTGCGCTCGCCGAACAGCGGCTTGATGTCGTCGCGTTCCTTGCGCGAAAGCTCGCCTACCTTCGGGATGCGGATGGCCACCACGGGCAGGCGCGGGTCCACGTTCAGCGTCTTCAGGTCTTCCGTCGCGAAGGCCGGGCGCACGTCGGTCATGGCGGGCAGGCGCAGGTCGGGCTTGTCGGAGCCGTATTGCCGGATGGCCTGGTCGTAGGTCATGCGCGAGAACGGCGTTTTGATTTCCTGTCCGGCGGCGCGGAAGGCGGCGGTCAGGAATCCTTCCACCACTTCATAAACCCGGTCGGGCTGAGGAAAGGTCATCTCCAGGTCTATCTGGGTGAACTCGGGCTGGCGGTCGGCGCGCAGGTCCTCGTCGCGGAAGCAGCGCACGATCTGGAAGTATTTGTCGAAGCCGGAGATCATCAAAATCTGCTTGAACAGCTGCGGCGACTGCGGCAGTGCGTAGAACGACCCGGGATACACCCGGCTGGGTACCAGGTAGTCGCGGGCGCCCTCGGGAGTGGAGCGGGTCATGAACGGCGTTTCAATCTCAAAAAATCCCTGTCCAGCCAGATACTGGCGGATGGCCAGGCCGACCTTGTGCCGCATTTCGATATTGAACTGCATCTTGTCCCGGCGCAGGTCAATGTAGCGGTACTTGAGGCGCACTTCCTCGTTGGGCAGCACCGACTCGCCGGGCAGGAAAGGCGGCGTTTTCGAAACGTTGAGGATGCGCAGCTCCTCCGCGACCAGCTCGACCTCCCCAGTCGCGATGTTCTTGTTGACCAGGTTGGGCTCGCGCTTTTTGACAGAGCCGGTGACAGCGATGACGTATTCCGAGCCCAGGTGCGTGGCCTTTTCATGCAGCGCCGGGTTGAGTTCCTTGTTGAACACCACCTGGGTTACGCCGGTGCGGTCGCGCATGTCCACGAAAATGAGGTTGCCGTGGTCGCGCAGACGGTTCACCCAGCCCATGAGCACCGCACGCCCGCCGGCATCGGCCGGGCGCAGCGCCCCGCAGGTATGGGTGCGTCGCAAGTCGCCTAGAAAGTCGAGCAAGAGTAGTTTCGCCTTATGTTGGAAAATGCCGCTCTCAGCGGAAGGGTAATTATAAATGGGAGCGTCTGCAGGGACTGTGGTGTGCGGCAGAAGGTTTCAAAGTTTCACAGGTTTCAAGGTTGCTAGACTCTCCAGTCACAGGTCGCAAGCTGCGCCACTTTCAGGGCGTCATGCTGAGGGGCTTCAGCCCCGAAGCATCTCGCGTGCACTACCGCTATTCGTGGTGCTGCACGCGAGATCCCCTCACGGCTGAAGCCGCTCCGGATGACTCCGGTCAACCTAGTAGGCGCTGCCTTCGAAACCCGGGAAACCTTGCAGCCTGCGAAAACTTTGAAACCTTCGAAACTTTGAAACCTTGGAAACTTTGAAACCTTGGAAACCTGCGAATCCTTGAAACCTGCGAATCCTTGAAACTTTGCCCTATTGCGCTGCCGTGGCCTGCTGGAACTTCAGCAGCCACTTGCCGCCCTGATTCACCCACACCGAACTGACGTGCTGGTAGCGGGGCGCATGCTCGTCGCCGATGGTCATCTGCACAATGGCGTCATAGGTCACTATAGCAGCGTTGTCGTTGAGCGGCAGAACCCGGGCGTCGTAGATGGAATAATTCTGCAACTCCACCACGTTCAGCCCCTCCAGCATTTCTTCTTTGCTGTAAACCTTGGCGTCAGGGGCAACTTCCAGAAAGTCATCCGTGGTGATGTTCTTAAAAAAGTCCAGGTCCTTGCGTTTCTCCGCCTCCGGCAAAGACTTCTCTTTGTCCAGCAGAAGCTGCGCCAGGGATGCATTGGCCGAAGCCGCGCCTGCAGGCTTTGACGCGATCTGCATTGCGGGTTGGTTAGTCGCAACCACGGACGCGGCGAGGGCCAGAAAAAGCAGGAAGACCCAAAGGAAAAACTTGTCCACGGCAACCTCCAGCCAGACCGATGCCCGGCCGGCTTACTTCGGTTCGCCCGATTGTATCCTGCTTGCCAACTCGGAACGAGGGACAGATTGCTGCTGCCCGCTGGCCAGGTGCTTGAGGGCGAAAGTACCGCTCTGCACCTCGTTTTCGCCCACGATCAGGGCAAAGCGCGCGCCCAGCTTGGCGGCAGTTTCCAGAGACTTCTTAAGCCGAAACGATTCGTCACCCAGATCCACTACAATTCCGGCCTGGCGCAGTTCGCGCGCCAGGCGCGCCGCTTGGCGGTTGGTGCCAGCGCCCATGGGTGCGATGTACACGTCGGCGGGCTTGGCCATGGTTCCCGCCGCCTCTTGCAAGGTCAGGACGACTCGATCCTCGCCAATGGCGAATCCGATGCCGGGCGCCTTGGGGCCGCCCAGCGCCTCGGAAAGCCCGTCGTAGCGGCCGCCGCCTAGAATGGCGTTCTGCGCCCCCAATGCGCCGTGCGTGAACTCGAAGGCGGTGCGCGTGTAGTAGTCCAGGCCGCGCACCAGGCGGTCGTTAAGCACGTATGGCACGCCCACCGACTTCAGGATTTCCTGCACCGCGGTGAAGTGCTCGCGGCAAGGCTCATCCAGGAACTGGCTGATGCGCGGCAGTTTCTCGATGATGGGCTGGTCCTCCGGCACCTTGCAGTCGAAGACGCGCAGCGGGTTGGTGACGGCGCGGCGCTGGCAGTCGGCACACATGCGCGCCTTCACCGGCTCCAGAGCTTTGCGAAGCGCTTCATCGTAGGTTGCGCGGTCATTGGCGCAGCCCACCGAGTTCAGCTCCAGCGTCCAGTTCTGGATGCCCAGGCGGTCGAGCAGCGTGGCCAGCATCTCCAGCACTTCGGCGTCGCGCAGGGGCGATTCGCTGCCCGCGGTGGGCGGCCCGATCACTTCCGCCCCAATCTGGTAAAACTGCCGGTAGCGGCCCTTCTGCGGGCGCTCGCGGCGGAATTGCGGCCCGATGTAGTAGAGCTTCTGCACGCCCGGCCGCTCCCACAGCTTGTGCTCAATGTAGGCGCGCACTGTGCCAGCAGTGTTTTCCGGCCGCAGGGTGAGCGACTGCCCCTTCTCGCTGGCCGCTCGCCCGCGGTCTTCCCAGGTGTACATCTCTTTGGAAACGATGTCGGTCTCCTCGCCCACGGAGCGGGCAAAGAGCTGCGTCTCTTCGAAAATGGGTGTGCGGATTTCCTGGAAGTTGTAGGTGCGGAACACTTCGCGCGCGGTGCTTTCCACAAAGTTCCACAGCGCCGTATCCGGCGGCAGCAGATCGCGAGTTCCACGTACGGCTTTGATCATGAGTGGCTGGCTTTCTGGCTGACTAGCTTAAGCACTTGGCACTTGGCATTTGGCCAGTCACGATTCGCATAACGACCAAATGCCAATTGCCAGCTGCTAAGTGCTTTGTTCCTTCAAATACTCCTCTTTGTACCCCAGGTAATTGCGCGCATAGCGCAGAATCAATTCCTGGCTCTCCTTGTCGTCAATCTTCTTGCGGAACTTGCCGGGCGAGCCCATCCACAGCGAATAGGGTTCCACCACTGTCCGCTCCGGGATCAGGGTACCGGCGGCAATGATGGAACCGGCGCCGATGCGCGCGCCGTTGAGGATGATGCAGCCCATCCCGATCAGGCAGCGGTCTTCGATGACGCAGCCGTGCAGCGTGACCGAATGTCCCACCGTCACCCAATCGCCCAGGATCACGGGGTACTGCCCCAGCATGCCATGCAGCACGCTGCAGTCCTGGATATTGGAATTGGCGCCCACTCGGATGGTATGCACATCGCCGCGCAGCACCGTGTTCATCCAGATACTGGCATGCTCGCCCAACACCACGTCGCCAATGAGCTGCGCCGACTCATCCACAAACGCCGTTGCCGGCACCTGCGGCGTCTTCCCCTTGTAGGAACGGATCATGGTTCGAAAGAAATTGAGCGTAACACGAGGAGCGAGCGGGGTGCCAGTTGGAGCCAGCTCAGGACGGTCATCTCGAGCGCGGCCAAATGCTGGAGGAGCCGAGCTGCGCACGGACAGCCGGGGCGGCGGTCCCCACACGGGCCTACTCGGAGGTGAAGTAATCCACTGTTACCGGATTCTCAAACAGGGAATAGTCGCGGGTGACCACGGTGATGCCGCTGTCGGTGACGAAATAGCGCTGGCGGTCGGCTTCGGTATCGTAACCGATGACTGTACCCTCGGGAATGTGCACGTCGCGGTCAATGATAGCGCGGCGGACACGGCAGTGCCGACCCACGTTCACGTGCGAAAACAGAATGCTGGAATCCACTTCGCTGTAAGAGTTGATGCGCACGTCGGGCGAAAGCACGCTGCTGCGTACCGCGCCTCCGGAAACAATGCACCCAGCCGAGACCAGAGAATCCATGGCAACGCCGGTGCGCCCGGGTTCGGCGAACACGAACTTGGCGGGCGGATACTGCCGCTGGTGGGTGCGGATAGGCCAGTGTTCGTCGTAGAGATTGAAGACCGGCGAGACCGAGACTAGGTCCGTGTTGGCCTCGTAATAGGCTTCCAGCGTACCCACATCGCGCCAGTAGAGGGCTTCCTTCTTGTTCTCGTCAATGAAGTTGAAGGAATAAACTTTGTAGTCGTCCACCATCTTGGGCAGGATGTCGTGCCCGAAATCGTGTGAGGAGTTGGGGTCCTCGGCGTCCTTGAGCAGCACCGGGATGAGCACGTCGGTGTTGAACAGGTAAATGCCCATGGAGCCGGAAACCATGCGGGGGTTGTAGGGGGAACGCGTATCAGTGCGCTGCGGCTTCTCCTCGAAGCCCACGATGCGGCCGTCGCGATCCACATCCACCACGCCGAAACGGTAGGTCTCGCTGGGGTCAATCAGGATGGTGGCCAGGGTAACGTCGGCGCCGGCGTCGCGGTGCTGTTTCAGCATCAGCCCGTAATTCATCTTGTAGATGTGGTCGCCGGAAAGAATGAGGACGTGCCGCGGCTGTTCCGACCCGATGGAATAAATGTTCTGATAAACCGCGTCGGCCGTGCCCATGTACCAGTTTTCGCTCACCCGCTTCATGGGCGGCAGGATCTCAATGAACTCGCCCATCTCCCGCGCCAGAATGTTCCAGCCCTCGCGGATGTGGCGGTTCAGGGAGAGCGCCTTGTACTGAGTGAGAATGTAAACCCGGCGCAGGTCGGAGTTGACGCAGTTGGAGAGGGTGATGTCAATGATGCGGTAGATGCCCCCGAAAGTCACTGCCGGCTTGGCGCGATCGCGCGTGAGAGGATAGAGGCGTTCACCCGCGCCCCCGGCTAACAGTACTCCCAGGGTTTCTTTCATAGCGGCTCCGGTGGACTGCGCTCAGTCCGTTAGACGGGCATGGCGCAAACCTTAAATGCTAGCACAATCATGGGTACAGATAGCAGCCGGTGAGACTCAGCTAAGCGGCGTCGTCAGCGCTGATCTTGAGCGACTTGAGGAACTTCATGTCCTGGGAGTTGAGCTTGAACTCGGGCACGCGGGTGCGGGCGGTGATGGTGGAGCGGCGGCGCGAAGGCTTCTCATCCTGCTTGTTGAAGCCGATGGTGGCTTCCAGTACCAGAAAGATGTCGTAGCCCCCCGCCTTGATGCGGGAAATGACATCGGCGATTTGCTCCGACTCGGTGAGCGACTCGCTGATGGCATCGCCCAGTTCTTTGATCAGTTTTTTGAGTTGTTGGTCCACACTACCCCCGCTGCGCTCTGCCTCACCCTTCGGCCGGAGTGCTCCCATTCCATTCGATGCCGGAGACGGCCTGCGAGTTTCGCTGGCTGGGTGAAAACCTCATCCGCATGGGCTGATAAAATGCCTTAGTGGGCCAGGCGGAGATTTCCACAGCGCGCAAGATAGGCTTGGTGGCTCGTGTAGCCACACGGGTAGCGGCACGGCAAGCGGGCCGGAGCCGCCGCCTTTCTGCCCTAACCCAGGCGGGGCGCGTGACTTTTTCCCATTGCAGCCGGGTTCTGCGCCTGCTCTGGCTGCAGGTTACAGGCTTTTTCTTTCTTGCCCTCGCTCTTCTGGGGGGCGGCGCCCTATGGGAGCAATACCCCAAGTATCAGGCGGGCAAGCTCAGCGGCGCGCGCCTGCTGGTGGCTGCCGCTTTTATGCTCCTGTTCTTCTACTTTGGAGTAAGCTCTTTCTGGCGCGTGCGCAAGAAACCGTGAGCGGGAACTGACATGGCCGAGAACGTGAAGTCCGGCTCCGAACTGCAGCAGGAAGACAACGAAAGTCCGCTTCGAGCTGAGGCCCCTTCCTTACCACCGAATCAGCAAACCTCCTCCCACATCAGCGTCCATCCCCTGTACACGCCCGCCGACTTGCCCGGTTTCGACCAGGAGCACGACGTTGGCTATCCCGGCCAGTATCCCTTAACCCGCGGCGTACAGCCCACCATGTACCGCGGCCGCCTCTGGACCATGCGCCAGTACGCCGGCATGGGCGATGCCGAGGAATCCAACAAGCGCTACAAGTACCTGCTCGCCCACGGCACTACTGGGCTGTCAGTGGCGTTCGACCTGCCCACCCAGATAGGCCTCGACTCCGACCACCCCCTGGCCGCGGGTGAAGTCGGCAAGGTGGGCGTCTCCATTGATTCCATGGAAGACATGGAGCGGCTCTTCCAGGACATTGACCTGGGCGCCATCTCCACCTCCATGACCATCAATGCCACGGCTTCGATTCTTCTGGCTTTGTACGTAGCGGTGGCCAAGCGGCATGGCGTGGACCCGCGGCGGCTTTCAGGCACGGTGCAGAACGACATTCTGAAGGAGTACATTGCCCGCGGCACCTATATTTACCCGCCGCAGCAGGCCATGCGCATCGTGACTGACTTGTTCGCCTTCTGCAATCAGCAGGTGCCTGAGTGGAATACGATTTCCATTTCCGGCTATCACATGCGCGAGGCCGGCTGCACGGCGGTGCAGGAGGTGGCCTTCACCCTGGCCAACGGCATGACTTACGTCCAGGCGGCCCTGGACGCCGGGCTTGATGTTGACCATTTCGCCCCGCGGCTCTCGTTCTTTTTTGCCTGCCACAACAATTTTCTGGAAGAAGTCGCCAAATTCCGCGCCGCACGCCGCATGTGGGCCCGCCTCATGCGCGAGCGCTTCCATGCCGCCAATCCGCGCTCCTGGATGCTGCGCTTCCACACCCAGACCGCGGGCTCCACCCTGACCGCGCAGCAACCGCAGAACAACATCGTGCGCACCGCGCTGCAGGCGCTGGCGGCGGTGCTGGGAGGCACCCAGTCGCTGCATACCAACTCTTTCGACGAAGCCCTGGCCCTGCCCACTGAGGAAGCGGCACGGATCGCTCTGCGCACCCAGCAGATCGTGGCCTATGAATCTGGTGTGCCGCAAACCATAGATCCGGTCGCCGGCTCCTACTATCTGGAATCGCTCACCAATGAGATCGAAAGCCGCGCCAACAGCTACATGGAGAAGATTGACGCCATGGGCGGCATGCTGCGCGCCATCGAGCGCGGCTATGTGCAGCAGGAAATCCAGAACGCCGCCTACGAATTTCAGCAGGCGGTGGACCGTCTGGAGACCGTCGTGGTGGGCGTGAACCGCTTCACCAGCGAGGAAGAACGCGCCATACCTCTGTTTCGCGTAGACGAGGCCCTGGAGCGCAAGCAGGTGGAGCGGCTGCGCGCCTTACGAACTCGGCGTGAGCATGCGCCCTGGGAAGCGGCGCTGGGGCGGGTAGAAGATGCGGCGCGGTCGGGCGAGAACCTGCTGCCACAGATTATCTCCGCGGTGGAAGCCTATGCGACCGTCGGCGAGATCTCCGATACGCTGCGCAAGGTGTTTGGGGAGTACAAGGAGACGGTGGTGATCTAAGTCAGGTTTCAAGGTTTCAAAGTTTCACCTTGAATACCTGCAACCTTGAAACCTGGGAAACCTTGAAACCTTATTCCTGCGCCTGGTAATCGCACGCTTCTCGGCAGGTGCGGCAGTAATAGCAGCCGTCCTGGCACAGGCGCGCGTCATCCTCGCTGAAGCAGATGTTGCAGTAGCGGTCGCAGGTGCACTGCTTCTCATCCTTCTCGCAGATTACACACTGGTAGCGGGTGGTTTCCATGAAGCCAATTTAGCGCCGGGTCTCACCCCCGGAAAGTTACCGAAGTGCGCGTAAAAACCAAAAGCTCACCACAGAGGACACAAAGGATACGGAGGAAAATCGAATCAAAGATCAACCAAACTTCACGGCGAATGTCCTGCTTGGATTTTACGGTCGCGGAAAGTCGGGCCCTAAGGTCAGTAATATGTTCTATGCAATTCCTGATCTTTCAATAGATTTTCCTTTGTGCCCTTTGTGTCCTTTGTGGTGAATGGTTCACGTTTGACCCGCCGAAAATGCGCGTGTTACCGTAACAGGTTCCACCTATTCCCAGGCAGATCAGCGAGGAATTTCGCCTTTGTCCTCCAGCGTCGAAACCACTTCCGCGGTGCGCAAGACTGCGCTTAATGCCGTGCATCGCCGTATGGGCGCCAAGATGGTGGAGTTCAACGGCTGGGACATGCCGGTGGAGTACCCAGCTACCGGCGGTCTGATCGCGGAACACCTGGCGGTACGCACCCGCGCGGGCGTTTTTGACGTCAGCCACATGGGCGACATCCGCATTGCCGGTCCCCAGGCCCTGGAAGCCGTTCAGCACATTACCATGAACGATGCCTCGCGGGCGGCGATCGGGCAGGCGCAGTACTCGGCCCTGCTCTATCCCCAGGGCACCTTCGTGGACGACGTCATCGTGCACCGCTTGGGGGAGAAGGAATTCCTGCTCGTCATCAACGCCGGCACTCGCGAAAAAGACTTCAACTGGGTGCGCGACAACGTTCGCGGCTTCAACTGCACCGCGGAGAACCTGAGCGACGACTTTACCCAGATCGCTATTCAGGGGCCGCGTGCCCAGGAGTTGCTGCAGAAGTTGACCGACGCCGATCTCAGCGTGGTGAAGTTTTACTGGTTCACCCACGGCACGGTGTGTGGGCTGAAAAACGTGCTGATCGCCCGCACCGGGTACACCGCCGAAGACGGCTTCGAAATCTACGTGCCTGCAGATGAACCCACCAGTTCCCGCGTCTGGAACGAGGTGCTGGAAGCGGGCAAGGAGTTCAACGTCCTGCCTTGTGGCTTGGGAGCACGCAACACACTGCGCCTGGAAGGCCGGCTTCCACTTTATGGACACGAAATTTCCGACACCATCAATGTTTGGGAGGCGGGGCTGGACCGATTCTGTAAGATGGAGAAGAGCGACTTTGTCGGACGTTCGGCCCTGGAGCGTGCCCGGGCAGGGGGTCTGAAACGCACCCTGGTCGGCATGGAGATGGTGGAACGGGGCATCGCGCGCGACGGCTACAAGGTTCTGGACGAGGCGGGCGCAGAAGTGGGTTACGTTACCAGCGGCTCCTACGCTCCGTTCTTGAAAAAGAACATCGCCCTGGCGTACGTGCCCCCCCGCCTGGCCGAGGTCGGCGCACGATTGCGCGTGGAGATTCGCGGCCAGGGAGTGGGAGCGCAGGTGGTACCCACGCCCTTCTATAGGCGCCCAAAGGCAAAAGCTTAACCACAATGGACACGAAGGGAACGAAGGACGGCATGGCTTATCCCAAGGATTTCAAATACACCAAAGAGCACGAGTGGATTAAACCGGACGGCGCTACCGCCACCGTGGGCATCACCCATTACGCTCAGGAATCTCTCGGCGACATCGTGTTCGTCGAGCTCCCCAAAGTGGGCTCAGAACTGACCGCCGGCAAGACCTTTGGCACAGTCGAATCGGTGAAGGCGGTTTCCGATCTATATGCCCCGGCTTCCGGTACCGTCACCGAAGTGAACCAGGAGCTGGCCACCGCACCAGAGAAGATCAACTCCGATGCCCATGGCTCCTGGATGATCAAGCTGAAATTGAAAGATCCCAAGGAATTGAACGCGCTGCTCTCGGCCGATGACTACGAGAAGTTCGTGGCCGAAGAAACGCATTAGAATTGAGTAATCGGGTAATTTGGTAATTGGGTAATTGTGTGAGCCACGTTGCTATGTCGTGCTGCCCTGCTGGCACGAGACTTTCAATTACACAATTACCAAATTACTCAATTACACAATTAACTCATGCGCTATCTTCCTAAATCGCCGGCGGACCGCGAGGCGATGTTGCGCGCCATCGAGGCACGTTCCATTGACGACCTGTTCGCTCCCATCCCCGCCGAATACCGCCTCAACCGCGAGCTGCGCTTGCCGCGCCAAATGTCGGAGCCGGAAATCCTGGAATGGTTCCAGAAGTGTTCGCGTGAAAACGGCAAGGGCCTGCCCAGCTTTCTGGGCGCCGGCGCCTACCATCATTACCGCCCCGTCATTATTGACACCATCATTTCGCGGGGCGAGTTCCTGACCGCTTACACGCCTTACCAGGCGGAAATCTCGCAGGGAACACTGCAGTCCATTTTCGAATTCCAGTCCATGATCTGCGAGCTCACCGGCATGGAGGTGGCCAATGCCTCCATGTACGATGGCTCCACCGCCACTGCGGAAGCGGCGATGATGGCCATGCGCGTAAGCGGCCGCCGCCGGGTGGTGATCGCGCGCAGCGTGCACCCGGAATACCGCGAGGTGCTGGCTACCTATGGCCAGCATCAGGACATGCCCCTGACCACGGTGGGCTTCGGCGAAAACGGCCGGGTCAAGCTCGCGGATGTGGAGAAGGCTTTGGGCGACGACTGTGCCTGCCTGGTGGTGCAGTCTCCCAACTTCTTCGGCACCATTGAGGATGTTCCGGCGCTCGCCGACCTTGCCCATAGCAAGGGGGCGCTGCTGGTGGTCGCGATTGCAGAGGCTGTTTCCCTGGGCATCGTCAAGCCCCCTGCCGAGGCTGACATTATCGCTATGGAGGCCCAGTCGTTCGGCGTGCCCCTCGGCTTTGGCGGTCCCTATGCCGGAGTGATCGCCACCCGCGAAAAATACGTGCGCCAAATGCCCGGCCGTTTAGTGGGCGAAACCCGCGACAAGCACGGCAAGCGCGGCTACGTGCTCACACTGGCCACGCGCGAGCAGCACATCCGCCGCGAGAAGGCCACCTCCAACATCTGCACCAACCAGGCCCTGATTGCGCTCATGGCGAACGTCTTCATGACCGTGTACGGCCGCGAAGGACTGAAGGAACTTGCCAAGCAGAATCTGGCCAAGACCGCCTATGCCCGCCAGCACTTTGGCCGCCATGGCCGCGTGCTGTTCGAGGGCGCGCCGCGCTTCAACGAGTTCGTTTTGCAGACGGCCGAAGATCCCTACGTCATCAACAGCCGCCTGCTGGAAGAGAACATTGTGGGCGGATTTCCCCTCAAAAAGTTCTATCCCGAACTGGCCAACGCCGCCTTGTGGTGCTGCACTGAGACCACGACGCGCGCCTCCATGGATGCGGTTGCGGCCGTCCTGGCGCGGGCCGAGACCGCGGGCAAACGCCGTCCCGAGCCCGAACCGGAGGTGGTGCGATGAGCCAGGTCAGAAAAGCGACTCGCCACATCACTCAGAACGAGGGCCCGATTTTCGAGAAATCCTCTCCGGGCAAGGCCGCCTGGAAGTTACCCCCGCTTGATGTTCCGGAAGTGAATACGGGAGAACTGCTGGGCGAAGCGGAGCGGCTGGATCTGGGCCACATGCCCGAGGTCAGCGAAATCGAGATTATCCGCCACTTTACGCGGCTTTCCACCTGGAATTACGCCATTGACCTGGGCATGTACCCGCTGGGCTCCTGCACCATGAAGTACAACCCGCGGGTGAATGAGGCGGTGTCGCGCTTCGAGGGCCTGGCCAACGGACACCCCTACCAGCCGGAGCGTATTTCCGGGGGCGCCTTGCGCATTCTGAAGACGCTGAGCGATTGCCTGCTGGAGATTACCGGCATGCAGAGCATCACCCTGCAACCAGCGGCGGGCGCTCACGGCGAACTCACGGGCATCCTGCTGGTGCGTGCTTACCTGCAGAAGCAGGGCAATCCGCGTAAGAAGATCCTTATTCCCGACTCGGCGCACGGCACCAATCCCGCTACCGCCGCCATGGCCGGCTACGCGGTGGAGAACCTGAAGTCCAACTCCGCCGGCATGGTGGACGTAGCTTCGCTGGCGGCGCAGATGAACGACGATGTTGCCGCCCTCATGCTCACCAATCCCAACACCCTGGGCGTGTTCGAGCAGGAGATCCACAAGATTGCCGACATCCTGCACGGCAAGGGCGGGCTGCTTTACATGGATGGCGCCAACATGAACGCGCTGGTGGGCAAGGTGCGCCCCGGCGACTTCGGAGTGGACGTGATGCACCTGAACCTGCACAAGACTTTTTCCACGCCTCACGGCGGCGGCGGGCCGGGCTCCGGGCCGGTGGCGTGCAAGAATTTTCTCGAGCCCTTCCTGCCCGTTCCCGTAATCGTGAACAAGCCGGATGGCGCCCTGGGATTCGACTACAACCGGCCGCAATCCATCGGCCGGGTCCGCGCCTTCTACGGCAACTTCGGCATGCACGTGCGTGCCCTGGCTTACATCATGGCCAATGGGCCCGACGGCCTGCGCCAGACCACCGAAGACGCGGTGCTCAACGCCAACTACATCCGCAAGGGTTTGGAAGGAATTTATGACCTGCCTTACAGCACGCCTACCATGCACGAAGTCGTCTTCAGCGACCGGGTGCAGGCCAGGAAGGGCGTGCGCACCGGCGATTTAGCCAAGCGCCTGATTGACTACGGCTTCCACCCCTACACGGTTTCGTTTCCCCTGATCGTGCCCGGCGCCATGATGATCGAACCCACGGAGAGCGAGTCCAAAGAGGAATTAGACCTTTTCGTGGATGCGATGAAGTCCATTGCCGATGAGTGCGAGAAGGCGCCCGACGTGGTGCTGGAAGCCCCGCACAGCACGCGGGTTTCACGCCTGGATGAGGTAGCCGCCGCCCGCAAGCCTGTCCTGCGCTGGAAACCCAAATCCTAATTCACCACAGAGGACACCGAGTACACAGAGGAATCTGAAGCGAAACAACTCTCATGTAAGAGCTTAGTGAGGTGATGTGGGGCTTGCAGGGCCCGAATGGCCTATCGCAAGCGCCAGGATTTGGCAACTGAAGCGGCTGACAGGAGCCGGGGTGGACCTTCCGGTGCCCCAGAAATGAAATTCCTCTGTGCTCTCCGTGTCCTCTGTGGTGAGGATTATTTTTTCTCGGCGATGTCCACGTACGCCCGGGTCTTCTCCCAATCCAGGTTCATCACGCACGATTTCGGGTCCGCTTTTTGGAAGCCGATGGTGAAATTCTCCACCGCTGAAGGCAGCGCCTGCGTCTTCATATCAACACGTGCGAAGTCATTTTGCGCTCCGGGGTAGGGAATTCCCCACTCGCCCGTTTTCTTGCTGATGACGAGCTTCCACGCGCCCTCCGCCGGCAGCGTGAAGAGGGTGTAATGACCCGCGGGAATAGTTGTGCCGGCAATCTGCACGGGTACAGTCGTGTCGAAGGTGGTGGCTTCATTCGCTCCCGTGCGCCACACCTGTCCGTAGGGCACCAGCCCGCCGTAGATTTTGCGCCCCTTCATGCGCGGGCTGCTGTAGTCCACGTTGATGGTTTTGCCGTCGGCGAACTGGCACTTGGCATTGGCCGGCGGGCTGGCACGCTTGCTCTTATCCTGCTGGGCGAAGACTACTGTCGCAATCACCATGACTGCTACCACGGCCGCAACTGCAATCAATGTTTTCCGCATGATCGCTCCTCAATTCAATGCGGCGACATTATCCGCGAAAGACAATGCGGTTGGCAAACCGGCGGGTGTTGCTGAACTTTAGCGTTATAGCGTGTGTTACGCTCATAGCACTTAATGGCTAGCGCTCAGAGAGCAGCGTTGAACTCATCGCTACTGATGCCGGCTTGCTTGAGTATTCCCCGCAGCGTTCCCAGGGCTAACTCCCCATGCAGGGGAACAACACAGCCGACGTCGCCGGAAGGTGTTGACTTCTTCAGAACGACATGACTTCCCCGTTGCCGAACGGGAGTGAATCCCAGCCGTTTCAGCGCAGCGATCGCCTCAGCCCCGGAGATCCGGGGTAGTCTTGGCATACTTAGCCTCGAACGTGGCTAGAACCGGGTGGCCGTTGTTCGGAGCGGGGAACTCTTCCAGGTACAACTCCGTCGCTTCGCGAAGATTGGCGATGGCCTCTTCGATCGTCTGGCCCTGGCTGACGGTTCCCACCTCAGGACATTCCGCCACGTACAGACTTTCCTCTTTGTGGATGACAGCGGTGAAGGTTCCTATAGGCATAGTGCCTCGTGTAATTTTAAACTACGCCGTCACATATTTTCCCGCCTCAATGACCCGCGCAGCGATCTTCCGCCGCAGGGCAATCGTGTTGACCGGCTCATGTTTGCCCAGCCGCCGCAGAATCGCCAGCTGCGTGCGCAGCATGTCGCCATCGGCCACCGCGGCAATCACTTTGCGTCCTGCCGCCTCGACCTTCTCCATGCCCTCGGCCAAGTAGACCTGGGCCATGGCCACTGCCAGCGCGGCTGCCGCCTCGCCGCTGCGCTCCACTATCTTCTGTGCCCGCAGCAGCGCCGACTCCATGACATAGACTTCCATGATCATGTCGGCCAGCGCACCCATGATTTCCTGCTGGTCCACCAGTTGCTGCATGTATTTCTGCGAAGCCGCGCCGGCAGCGAACAGCGCCAGCTTCTTGGCGTTGGCCACCAGACCGCGCTCGGCTGCCAGCGGCCCCTCCAGACCGTCGCCCATGCCGGGCCCGGCCAGCACCTCGTCCATCAGTTTCTTGATGGCAGGCAGCAGCGGCAGTTGTCCGGTCATGGCCCGCTTCAGCAGCCAGCCGGTGATAATCAGACGGTTGATTTCGTTGGTGCCTTCGAAAATGCGGTTCACGCGCGCGTCGCGGTAGGCACGCTCCGCGGGGTATTCTTCCACGAAACCATACCCGGCATAAATCTGCACCACTTCATCCACTACGTGGCCAAGCATCTCCGATCCCCAGACCTTCAGGACGGAACACTCCACGGCGTATTCCTCAATTGCCTTGCGAATTTCACCGATGGCATTGGCGCCCGTCTTGTCCACTTCGCCCAGGGCCACATCCATCATGCCCACGGTGCGATACACCATGGACTCGCCGACAAAAATTTCCGTAGCCATGTTCGCCAGCTTCTCCTGGATCAGCCCGAACTCGGCGATGGATTTGTTGAAGGCTTTGCGCTGCTTGGCATAGCCGATAGCGTGGTTGAGCGACGTTCTCGCCCCGCCCACGCACATGGCGCCCAGCTTGTAACGGCCGATGTTCAGAATATTGAACGCGATGACGTGCCCCTTCCCTATCTCACCCAGCACGTTTTCCACCGGCACCTGGCAGTCGTTGAGAATCAGAGGGCAGGTAGAGGAGCCGCGGATGCCCATCTTGTGTTCTTCGGCGCCGACGGCAAATCCGGGGAATGTCTTCTCCACCAGAAAGGCGGTGAACTTCTCACCATCCACCTTGGCGAAAACGGTGAACAGATCGGCGAAGCCGGCGTTGGTGATCCACATCTTTTCGCCATTGAGCACGTAGTGCTTGCCATCTGAGGAGAGTTTGGCACGGGTGCGAACATTGAGCGCGTCAGAGCCGGAAGAAGATTCGGAAAGCGCATAGGCGCCGATCATCTCGCCCGAAGCCAGCTTGGGCAGGTACTTCTTCTTTTGCGCGTTGGTACCGAAAAACACGATAGGCAGCGTGCCGATGCCGGTGTGCCCGCCCCAGCTGACGGCAAAACCGGCATACTTGGCCATGTGGTCGGCCAGGATGCAGGAGCTGACTTTGTCCATCTCAGCCCCGCCATATTCCTCGGGAATGTCCACCGAGCTGAGGCCCAGGTCGGCGGTCTTCTTCAGTAGTTCGCGGGTGAGCGCCCAATCCTTGTGCTCCAGGCGGTCGGCCGCGGGCAGAACTTCGTTATTGGCGAAATCATCCGCCGTCTGCGCGATCAATTGGTGCTGCTCGTTGAAATCTTCCGGGGTGAAGACCTCGCTTACCGGCCGGTCTTCCAGCAGAAAGCTGCCGCCGGGTATCTTCGTCTTGGGTACCGCCGATGTTGTCGCCATATACTCCCCTTTTTTTCACCACAAAGGACTTCTTTTAACCACAGAGGACACGGAGGTCACAGAGGAATCAAGAAATTCTTTGAACCTCATTCCCAGTCCGTTCCGCTTACTAACCGCTTAATTCCATCTTTAAGGTGAACGACATTGAAATTGATAATTAATCCCACATGTTTTCCTGAAAGCTTCAGATAGGACAGAAGCTGGGCTTGATGCACTGGCTCAATTGCTTCGACGGTCTTCAACTCTACTATGACCGAATCCTCTACCACCAAGTCCAGGCGGTAGCCCAAATCAATTCTTACGCCTTTGTAAATTACTGGGAGCGGCACCTGCGATTCCGCTTTCAGACCTGCGTCATGCAATTCGAAAAGCAGGCAGGCCTCGTAGGCGCTCTCCAGCAGGCCAGGACCGAGTGCTGAGTGTACCTTCATGGCGGCGCCAATGATCGTTCTTGTGATTTCATTGATGCGCGGAGCCGGAATAGTGACTAGGCTTGCCATGCGCAATGATTTAAGCACAGATCTAAGAATTTCTCTGTGACCTCTGTGTCCTCTGTGGTTAAGAGAGATTTTCGAAGATGCCCGCCGCCCCCATGCCCCCGCCGACGCACATCGTCACCATCCCATAGCGCCCATTGCGACGCTTCAGTTCGCGGATCACGCTCGCTGTCAGCTTGGCGCCCGTGCAGCCCAACGGATGTCCCAGCGCGATTGCGCCGCCGTTTACGTTCACACGTTCCAGGTCCAGCCCGGCTTCCTTGATCACCGCCAGCGACTGCGCCGCGAACGCTTCGTTCAATTCGATCACATCAATTTGCGAGAGCTGCAGCCCCGCCATCTTCAGCGCCTTGGGAATGGCGTATACCGGGCCCACGCCCATCTCTTCCGGCTTGTAACCCGCGGTGGCGAACGAAACATAGCGCGCCAGCGGCTTGATGCCCAGCGCCCGCGCCCGCTCTGCCGACATGACCACGGCCGCGGCCGCTCCGTCTGACATCTGCGAGGAATTGCCCGCCGTTACCGTGCCCCTGGCGTGAAACGCCGGCTTCAGCGCAGCCAGGACTTCCAGGGAGGTGTCGGCGCGCGGTCCCTCGTCGGTCTTGAAGATTATTTCCATGCGCTTGGGCTTAGATCCGTTGGGCGTGGTGAAGCTCACCGGCACGGACACAATCTCGTCATCAAATTTGCCCGCCTGGATGGCGGCGGTGGCGTTCTTGTGGCTGCGCAGCGAAAATTCATCCGCCTGCTCGCGCGTAATGCCGAAACGCTTGGCTAGGCGCTCGGTGGTCAATCCCATGGAGAGGTACGCGTCGGGATAATGATCCACCAGCCAGGGGTTGGGTGAAACCTTGTGCCCGCCCATGGGAATCATGGTCATGGATTCCACGCCGCCGGCCACAATGATCTCGGCGCCGCACGCCATGATGCGCTCCGCCGCCATGGCAATGGCCTGCAGTCCCGAGGAACAGAAGCGGTTGATGGTCATGGCGGAAACTTCCACCGGCAGCCCGGCGCGGAGCGAAGCGATGCGCGCCACGTTCATGCCCTGTTCCGCTTCCGGCATGGCACAGCCCAGAATCACGTCTTCAATCTCCTTGCGGTCCACCTGTGGCACGCGCTCCAGCGCGCCCGTAATGGCCACCGCCGCCAGTTCATCCGGCCGCGTGCTGCGCAGCGTGCCTTTGAAAGCTTTGCCCACCGGCGTGCGTACCGAGCTTGCAATCACCACTTCCCGCATACAGCCCCCTTTTTCACCACAGAGGACACGAAGGGTCACGAAGGAAATTCCTTGGTTTTCTCCTTCGTGTCCTCTGTGGTCAATTCCTTAAGGTTTTCCCCGTCTTCAGCGTGTACTGGATCCGCTCCTGCGTCTTGCGCTCGCCGCACAGCGATTTGAACGCCTCCCGCTCCAGGTCGAGTACGTACTGTTCGCTCACCGGCATGCCCGGCGTAATATTGCCGCCGCACAGCACCTCAGCCACCTTGTTGCCGATCTTCACCTCGTGGTCGCTGATGTACTCGCCCTGCCGCATTAGATGTACGCCCAGCTTTAAAGTGGCAAGCATGCTTTCTCCCGGCGCGGGAATATCGGTCCGCGGCACCGGCGGCTTGTAGCCCGCTCGGGCCATGTCCAACGCGCGCTGCTTGGCGTCGGACAGGACGCGCTCGCGGTTCATGCTCACCTGGTCGCCTGCGCTGAGGAAGCCCAGGCCACGTGCCTCTTCCGCTGACATGGAAACCTTGGCCATGGCGATGGTTTCGAAGGCGCGTTTCATCGCCTCCAGCAGTTCCACCGACTCGCCTCGCCCGCCCGGGCGCACACCCGCCGCGCTATCAACGGCGCGCAGCAGCATTTCCTTGCATCCGCCGCCGCCGGGCAGCAGACCCACGCCCACCTCCACCAGGCCCATGTAGAGCTCGGCGTGCGGCTGGCGCACCGGCGCGTGCAGCGAAATCTCGCAACCGCCGCCCAGCGTCATGCCGAACGGCGCCACCACTACCGGTTTGGAAGAAAACTTGATGGCCTGCGTCATCCCCTGGAATTGGCGGATGGCCATATCAATCTCATCCCAGTCGTCGTCCTGGACGGACATGAGCAGCAGCATGACGTTGGCGCCCACGGAGAAGTTCTGCGCGTCATTGGTGATGACGAAGGCGTCAAAGTTCGCTCCCAGCGCCCCCGAATCCGGCCGCCCCGGCACGCCCAGCGTCTGCGTAATCAACTGCACGATGTCGCCGCCCAGCGCGTTCATCTTGCTGTGAAACTCGATGCAGGCCACGCCATCTCCCACATCCACCAGGGAAGCGCCGGCATTTTTCTTGACCACGTGGCAGGTTTTCTTGATGGCCGGCAGAAGGATGACTCCCGGCGGCACCGGTACTGGCCGGCAGTTGCCCGCGCCCAGGTCAAAATAGTCACGTCCCGAAGGCGCTTCCCGGTCATCGCCGTACCAGGATTTCTTGCCCGCGCCCAGCAGCCGCTCAACCTTCGCCGCTACCGGACGGCCCTGCTTCTTCAACTGGGCCACCGTCTGCTCCACCCCGGCGGCATCCCACAATTCAAACGGCCCCAATTCCCAGTTGAAGCCCAGCCGCATAGCGCGGTCTATGTCGGCGATCGAGTCGGAGATTTCCCCGATACGATTAGCCGAATAGGTCCATAAATCGCCCAGCGCCGCCCACAGAAATTCTGCCGCCTTGTCGCCCTTGCGCGGCCCGGAGCCATCCAGGCCGAGCAACATGCGCAGGCGCTGCCCCGTATCCTCCACGTTGCGCGCCATCTCCAGGGCGGGGAAGCCGCCCTTCTGCCGTGGCCGGTACTCCAGTGTGCGCCAATCCAGCGCCAGCCGTTCCGCGTTCTCACTTTTGCCGCTCTTCTTATAGAAGCCACCGCCGGTCTTGTCGCCCAGCCAGCGCCGCTCCAGCATGACCTGCACAAATTGCGGCACCTGCAGATCAGAGCGCTCGTCGCGCACGTTCTGCTGCAAATTGCCGACCACGTGCGCCAGCACGTCCAGGCCGACCAGGTCGGCCGTGCGGAAGGTTGCCGACTTTGGCCAGCCCACCGCCGGACCTGTGAGCGTGTCCACCTGCTCGATGGTCAGGTCCATCTCCTGCATGATGCGCATCACATTCAGCACGGAGAAGGTGCCGATGCGGTTGGCGATGAAATTAGGCGTGTCCTTGGCGAAGACAATACCTTTGCCCAGGCGCACATCGCAGAAGCGGGTGATGGCTTCCAGCGCGCCCCGATCCGTTTCTGGAGTGGGAATAATCTCCACCAGCCGCATGTAGCGCGGCGGGTTGAAGAAGTGCGTGCCAAACCAGCGCTGGCGAAAATCTTCGGAGAAGCCCTCGGCGATCTTGCTCACCGGCAGGCCGCTGGTGTTGGTGGTGACAATGCTGCCCGGACGACGTGCCGCCTCCACTTTGCGCAGCAGGGAGCGCTTGATCTCCAAATCCTCTACTACCGCCTCGATAATCCAGTCCACGCTGGCCAGCCGGCTCAGGTCGTCTTCAAAATTGCCGGTGGTGATCAGCCGCGCCAAACGGGGCTCAAAGAAGGCGGCGGGCTTGGATTTCCGCGCCCCTTCCAGGCCCGTTTCCGCAACCCGGTTGCGGGTATCGCTGCCCGGCGGCACCATGTCCAGCAGCAGACATTGGACCCCGGCATTGGCCAGATGGGCCGCGATGCGGGAGCCCATGGTTCCCGCGCCCAGGACTGCGACTTTCTGAATCTCTTTTCCCATTTTGGTCCACCCGTCGGTTCCCTTCCGTGAAGCTCTCGTACTTTTTACCACTCCCGGCTCAGTTCTGTCCGTGACGCCGGTCTGGCCTTCCCTTAGCGGCATTCCAGTCGAACGGGGGGGTCAAAGAAAGGAATGGATTTGATTTGGTTTTCCTGCGTGTCCTTGGTGGTGGTGAAAAAGCCCTTGGTGGCGAGCAGCATGGATCGCAGGGAGCCCAAAAACAGGTCAGGCGCGTGCCGTAATAGATGTGGGGTGAGGATGGCAACGGCACGCGCCCTATTAAGTTAACTTCACTGTAGTGAACCACCCCCGGCGCGTCAAGAAAAATTTTCGCATGTGATCTTAAGCAGTTCCATTTTGGAAACAACATTTTCACGAAATGCGCAAGTGCATGGATCACATATCCGTGTGATTAGAAATGCAGGGCCGGACCGGTGGAGAAACGAAAGTTGTTTTGAGCATCGCCGAAGAACCGGTCATTCAGGAAGTCCCCCTGCACCCGCCAGCGCAGCGGCCCCAGCAGGCGATAATCAATTCCGCCGCCCAGGGCGTAGGAGAACGCGGTATCGGACGCCGAAAATGACAGCGCGTTCACGCTCTCGTTCAGGCGGGCGGCGCCAAACAATGCATGTGCGAACGGCCGCACCCGGGCAATGGAAAACGAAACCTGCGGCCCCACCAGGAAGTGATACACGCTGGCATTCATGTGCTCCCCTGTGTTTACGCAAGGAAGTGTAGTAAACCCGCACTCCGCCGTCGCCGATTGCGAGCCGTAGTTTCCGCTGAAATCAGCCACGATTCCAATAAAGGGAAACAGCTTTCCCTCCAGCGATGCATTCCAGCCGTTCAGGCCCGTTCCGCCTGAGGTCACGATTCCGGCCTGGTCGGGCAGGATGGCGGGCGCCGGCACCGTCGTGTGTTCATAGGAGTAGCCGAAGAAGACGGTGGCGCTAGGCAATTGCGCCATGGCGGCCGACGTTAACAGACAGACCAAAGCCGCAGTTTTCAGAACTTTGCTCACTGTTCACTCCTGTCAGCAGTAGATTTGCGAGTAACCAAGCGGGTCACAAGAATTATTGAGGAATCAGTTTGGACTCTTGGCCCGGGCTGTGTAAAAAGTCCAGCTCCTCGTCAGGCGAAGCAGGAGCGCCAGCGCGAGAGGGACCGCCATGAATCGCAGCGGCCTGACTGGATTCCGCGCGAGGGCCAGAAAAAATATGACGAAGAGTGAATACAGAGTGACGCTGTGCAGCGTACTGTAGAAACGCGACCTGCGGGGCATGGAGGTGAGCCCGGTGCCCACCACCAGCGAGAATCCGATCAGCAGAACCGCGGCGGACTGCAGCGGTTTCTGCGTGAGATGTGCCCTTTCGAAATTCGCGATCAGCGCCGCTACCACCGCGAAATGCACCAGGTGCGCCGCGACAAACGCCTGCACTAGATGCGCTCCCGCG
>JBLMXE010000390.1:0-5666 GCA_050257615.1 Chlamydiota bacterium
GATGACGTTTGTTCCGGCAAGATGAACCATATCGTTGACCCTCGCCTGCCTGCGGGCATACCATGGGCTCCTGCCAGGCGGGGCGGAGACCCTCCCCGATGATCGGCGAAGTCCTTGCCCATTACCGCATAGTCCGCAAACTCGGAGGCGGCGGTATGGGCGTCGTTTACGAGGCGGAAGACCTCAAGCTGGGCCGACGCGTCGCCCTCAAATTCATCCCTGAGAATCTGGCCCACGACCCCAAGGCGCTGCAGCGTTTCCTGCGCGAGGCGCGGGCCGCCTCGGCGCTGAACCATCCCAACATCTGCACCATCCACGAAGTGGAGGAGCACGACAGCCGGCCTTTCATCGTGATGGAAATGCTGGAAGGCGAAAGTCTAAAACAGCGCCTGCATGGCCAGCCTCTGCCCCTGGAAGAAATACTGGAGATCGGAATTCAGGTGGCGGATGCGCTGGACGCGGCGCACAACAAGGGCATCGTGCACCGCGACATCAAGCCCGCCAACATTTACATCTCGCCGCGCGGACAGGCCAAGATTCTGGACTTCGGTCTGGCCAAGCTGAGCCCGGCCCAGCAGGCCTTTTCTCCCGACGGGAGTTCCAGTTCGTCAGTCGAGGACAGTCTGACTGCCGAAGGAGTAGTACCAGGTACGGCGGTCTACATGTCGCCGGAGCAGGTGCGCAGCGAAGATGTGGATGCGCGCTCTGACCTGTTTTCCTTCGGTGTGGTGCTCTATGAATTGGCCACCGGGCGCAAACCGTTTGTGGGCAAGAACGTGGTGCTCACGCTGGAGGCCATCCTGCATCAGAAGCCGGCCTCGCCGCTGGCGCTGAATGCTGATTTGCCGGCCGAATTCGAACGCATTGTGGGGCGGACGCTGGAGAAAAAGCCGGATGCGCGCTACGGCTCGGCGGCGCAGTTGCGCGACGACCTGGAGAGGCTGAAAAAAGAAACCGAATCCGGCCTGGAGCCGGCCGCGCTGCGCAAGTCGGCGCTGCTGCCGCGCCTGCCCAGCAAAGCTTTTCAAGGGCCCAGCTGGTATCACCGTTATTTGTTGCTCGGTATGGCCGGGCTGCTGGTGGCGGTGCTCACGGCTGTGGGCGCCTGGTGGTTTAAGCGCGCACGCAGCGGCGCCGGTGCCCCCAACACGGTTGCCGTTGTCCCCTTCAAAAACATGACTGGGGACAAGAGCATGGATTTTCTCAGCTTCGCCCTGGCCGACGAGATCGCCACGCAGCTCACCTATGTTCCCACTTTGGAAGTGCGCCCCCTGGAGGAGTCGCGGACCTACGCGGAGACGGGGCCGGAGCAGGCCGGCCAGGCCCTGCACGTGGCCATCGTGGTGACCGGCCATTATTTGAAGCAGAACTCAACCCTGCGGGTGACGCTGGAAGCCATCCAAGTCAGGAACAACCGCGTGTTCTGGCAGGGAACTGTGGCTGCCAATGCCGGCAACCTCACCGCAGTGCAGGAAGAAATAGCGAACCAGGTGCGCCAGGGCTTCATCCCCCGGCTGGGCCTGGTCAGCGCCCCGGGGCAGGCGGGGACGCGTCCCAAAAACCCGGAAGCTTACGATTTCTATTTGCGGAGTGCGGCCATTCCCCACGACCCCGCCCCCAACAAGGAAGCCATCGCCTTGTTGGAGAAGGCGGTGAAGCTCGACCCCAACTACGCTCCGGCCTGGCAGGCGCTGGGCAAACGCTACTACCTGGACGCGGCCTATGCTGATGGGGGAGATTCGGCCTTCCAGCGCTCTAACGCCGCCTTGGAACGCGCGCTGCAACTGGATCCGAACCTGATCGCGGCCGCCGCCGACCTCACCCAGAACCGCATTGAATGGGGGGAACTGGACAAAGCCGCCGAGGCGGAAGCCTTGGTGAAACGCCGTCCCGATAACGCGGAGGCCCACTTCACGGTGGCCTACGTCTATCGCTATGCCGGCCTGCTGGAAGCGGCGGCGCAGGAGTGTGATACCGCCCTGGCCCTTGATCCCGGTGACTTTAATTTGCGCTCCTGCGCGTTTGCCTACCTGCAGCTGGGCCGCACGCAGAAGGCCCTGCAATATGTAAACCTGGACGCCAACTCGGCGTGGGCGCGCAATGTGACGCCCGCCATTCTGCTGCGCGCCGGCGAGACCGCGCAGGCGCGCCAGGCGGCGGAGCAGATGACGAAAGATGCGCCCTGGTATGGCGGCCTGCTGCAAACTTGCCTGCAGCGGCCTGCGGAGATGACGCAAGCCACGCGTGCGGCTGCGCCGGCGCTCATGTTGCTGCGGGATCCGGAAATGAAATATCTGCACGCTTCGCTGCTGGCGTATTGCGGGCAGGAGCAGACCGCTTTCGATCTGCTGCGCGGCGCGATTGAGCAGAACTATTGCGCTTCCTCCGCCCTGCAGGTGGATCCGCTGTGGGCCAGGCTGCGGGAAAAGCCGGAATTTTCCGAATTGCAGTCGCTGGCCAACCAGTGCCAGAACCGGTTCTTGACCGCGCTGACCCAGCCGGCGCGCTGAAAGTTTCCGCGCGGCAACCAGCCGCGCCATGCCTCTTGGGGAGGACTGGAGATGACTACTGCGAACAAGTGGTGCGGGCTTCTGCTGGCGCCGGCTCTTATCCTGGTTCTGGGAAGCTGCGGCTCCCAGCACAGTGCCGACGAGAACTACTACCTGGTTTCCGTCAACGTTCAGATTCCGTACTGGCAGGCGGCGAAGGCGGGATTTCTACATGCCGCAGCGCAGATGAAAGTAAAAGCGGAATTCGTTGGACCCGACACCTACGATCCCAAGGCACAGCAGCTGCAGTTTGAGAAGTTGTTGCAGACCAAACCCAGCGGCATCCTGGTTTCGCCGGCCAGCCCGCAACTGATGCGCGCTGACATTGACCAGGCCATTGCCGCCGGCATTCCCGTACTCACCATTGATTCCGACTCACCTGAAAGCAAGCGGCTGCTGTTCATCGGCACCGACAATTACCAGGCCGGGGTTATGGGCGCCAAGGTTGCCGCCAATGAGATGCACGGCAGGGGCAACGTGGTCATCTTTACCATGCCCGGCCAGGCCAACCTGGATGACCGGCTGCGCGGCTATCGCGACACGTTTGCCGCCTATCCCGGCATGAAGATCGTGCGCCTGGTGGACATCCATGGCGATCCGCGGGTCGCCTTCGACACTACCGAGCAGATCATCGGCCAGAAAAAGGAAAAGATTGATGGCTTCGTCTGCTTGGAGGCCCTGGCCGGCAAGGAGGTGGCTAACGTGCTGGACCGCTACCACGTGGCCGGCAAGACCGTGGTCGCCATGGACACCGACCCCGACACGCTGGACTGGATCAAGAAAGGCGTGATCGCCGCCACCATCGCGCAGAAGCCCTACACCATGGCTTACGTCGGCTTGAAAATGCTGGATGATCTGCACCACAACAAGCTGGGCTCACTGCAGCAGAACTGGGCCCAGAACCCGTTCTCGCCCTTGCCGGCGTCTGTGGATACGGGAGCCACTCTGATTGACAAAACGAATGTGGACGCTTTTCTGGCGGCGGAAAAATCGGCCACCGCGAAGTAATCTGGCCACTCAGGCGGCGATCTCGCCCGGCGCCAACTCGTCCACGTAGCACCAGATCCACTTCTCTCCCGGCTCGATAGAGCGTATGAGAGGGTGGCGGGTGGCATGAAAGTGCTTGGTGGCGTGCTTGTTCTTGGAGGAGTCGCAGCAGCCCACGTGGCCGCATTCCAGGCACATGCGCAGGTGGACCCAGGTGTCGCCGGTCTTCACGCAATCTTCGCAGACCTGCTTGTCGGTGGTGGTGATGCGGATCTGGGTCAGGTGAGTGCACTCGGAGGCCATCTTTGTATCTCCTTGCCGGTCAGGCTGCGGCCGGCATTTCCAGGGCGTTGCGGTCCCAGCGGGCCAGGTTGGCGCCCGCTTCGTAAGTGCTTTGCAGAAAATCCAGCAGCGCGAGTCGGGGCGACTCGGCGATGCGAACCTCATCGTACATCAGCAGGAACTCGTGCAGTTGGGAATCGTAAAAAGCGGCGCCGGGTTGCACGCTCGTCGTGGGGTATCCCTCTGGCTCGGGCACAGTATAGGAATAAAACGCGGGACCGTTTACTCCTCCGCCGCCCGGCCAGAAGCCGGCGCTGATCACCTCGTGGGAGTAGGCCTCGCGGGTGATGGCGTCGGCGCCGGGACGCTCCGGAGCACGGCGGCCGTTGAACCGGCTCACCGCCAAGTCGAAACTGCCCCAGAAAAAATGTACGGGGCTGCATTTGCCCAGGAAGTGGGAGCGAAATTCCAGAAATATGTTGTTGACCGTCAGCAGAATCCGCCAGAAGCGGTTGGCGTATTCGGCGTCGTAGGCGGCATGAACGGTATCGCGCTCGAAGGGAATGGGATCAGGAACCTCGCAGGGCCTGGTGTTGATGCGCACCTCAATGCCCAGTGAGCGCAGGCGCGCCATCAGTTCGCGGTAGAAATCAGCCACGGTCATCGGCCGGAGTTGGAGATGGTCCACCTTGCCGTCGCTGGTGGTGGTCACCAGGTTGTGGTCGAGGAAGTCAAATTGCATTTCGAAAGTGCGCTGCCCATAAGGAAGGGGGGACGTGGTGAGACCGCGGGAGTTGACGTATAGCGGAACGTTCCACCAATGATTCAGCTTGGGCGTAAGTTGCAGGCGCACCTTGCCCACGATCTGCGTCCACATGTGCAGGGTGGCGCAGGTGTCTTTCCAGGTTTCGAGGGGAAGTGACGGCCAAGCCATCTGGCGCTCATCCAGGTGATCTGCCATGGAGACCTCGGTCGTGCAGAGGACGATTATGCGCTGGTTGCGCGTTTCTGCCAACCGAGGAAGTGGTCAGTTCTTGTGAGCCAGAGCCGCCAGGTCGGCTTCGAGATAGGCCACCACATCATCGAGCGCTCCCAGATGCGTAACCCGAATCCGCCCGCGCTCAATCACATAAGTGCTGGGTAGTCCTTGCGGCGCCAAAACATCGCGCACATGCTCGTTGCCGACGCCGATTTGCAGGGTTTGTAGCCTTTGCTTTTGAACAATGCGGGAGATGACTCCAGGCTCCGAATCTACGGCGATGGCCAACACCAGCACATCCGGGTGCCGCTCCTGCAGTTCCTGCAATTGCGGCAGCTCCGGCAGGCAAGGCACGCAAGAAGTTGCCCAGACGTCGAGGACAACGGTTTTCTCGCCGATGTCGGAGGATTTCAGCTTCCGGCCCTTCAAAGTCACGAATGCGAACTTCGGCATGGGGCGGTCTACGAGGTTGGCGACGTAGTGCTTCTCGCGGAAGCGCTCATCTTTTGCCTGGCGAAGCTTTTGCTGCAGCTGCTGCTCGCTGCCGAAACCGCCGCTCACCCACAGCTCCCGCAATTTGTTCATCTGTTCCAGGTGGCGGTTGGAAGGCAAGAGAACCGCCTGGGTGCATGCGTCCACGGCTTTTTGTTTCTCGCCTGCCGCCTCGTAGACCTGCGCCGCCAGGAAGTAGATGTTGGAGGCCTTGCGCCCGGCCAGCACCTGGTCGAGCAAGGGCAGTGCAAGCTGGGGCCGGCCCTGTTCCACGTAGGTGCGCGCCCGCCAGTAGGCCAGAATGGCGGCGTTGCGGGAGGAATCAGGGGAAAGGACCCACAATGAATGTCCGCCCTCGGGGTGACCCGCCTGCACTT